>NZ_JBSSAG010000005.1:0-119190 GCF_054058395.1 Thermostichus sp. OS-CIW-26
TAGAAAGACGCAGCGGCATTATGACAAGCATCTGTATAAAGAGAGGCATTTAATCGAATGCTTTTTTCATAAGTTAAAGCAGTACCGGCATCTATTTTCTCGTTTTGACAAATTGGCCAGGAACTTCTTGAGTTTTCTCTATCTCGTCAGTGCTCTCTTTTGGCTCAAATGAAAGATCAACACAACCTAGTTAGCTTTGCTAACTCTACCTCAAGTTCTGGGGGAAGTCGCGCCTGTGGAGATTCCTCTGCCGGGGTTGGGTCAAAAGCTCAGCTAGGTAAGGGTCGTAGAAGCAGGAAGCAACCGGTTGTTTAGTTCATCCTGGGCGGTGAAATAAACGACCATGAGTTGCGGAACGGTTGAAGTCCATGCCAGAAAGCGTGCCCGCGGTGAAGGGAACCGACAGAGTGCTGGCCACGGTAGCGACACCGGTCTGCAAGTTGATGGTGTAAAGGATGCTGGTGTCGGTCAGCCCGTAAAGCAGCCGGTTGGCAGGGCGCACATCGATACCAATGAGGTTGCCGTTCACTCCTGTTACCGTCAGGGATCCTTGCACAGAAGCATCGGCGGAGCGGATAAAGGTGAGGCGGTTGCCGCTGCTCAAAGCCACCAAATCCGCTTGGGAAGGCATCATCGAAGACGAAGTGCTGCTGCCACAGCCCAAGAGAGCAAAACTGCCGGCTATCACAGATGCTGCTACAAAGCTTGTGTGTTTGTGCATTGAACAGGCTCCTCAAAAGATCGACAAACCATCAAAACCACTGACAGACAAGCCCCCCTAAACCACAGAGCCTGTGGCTGCAAAGCGCTGCAGTGAAAACTTTTTTGCCCTCAACCCAGAGAACTCTGCGATTCCCTCTGCCTTGTGAAGGAGAAGGCAGTTGTTCTCCGCGATGTCAGCGCGTGGGGCGCGTCTGTAGAAATTACTCAACTCCCCGGAACTCGGATGCCTGGGATCCAAGCTTTTTGGCCCAGACTTTAACTGGAAGCGCTGGTGTAGAAGCGCAGGGCAAAGCGCCAGAAAAGATGGGATCCCCACAACAGCCCCGCCGCCAGCAGAGCGGATCCCAGCAGCCACGGCCATTGGGCTCGCCCCAGCAAGGTCTCCGCCGGGATCGTTGTCAAGAAAGCCACCGGCACGATGAAGGTAAAAAACACGCGGTAGGCCACCGGATAAGCCACTATCGGAAATCGTCCTGCCTCTACTAGGCCCCGCAGCACCTCGGTGACGTTGTAGATTTTGACAAACCAAATGCTGGTGGCTCCCAACATAAACCAGAGGCTGTAGAGGATGATCAGCCCCAGCAGCAGAGGCAGCAGCCCCAAAGCATAGGCCCAAGCAGGCAAATGGAGCTGGATCCCGGCGTAGAGAATCAGCAACAGGCCAAAGCCGATATCCACCAGGCCCCAGGGGGAAAACACCCTGGCCGACAGCCAAAACTGGCTGCTTATTGGCTTTAGCAAAACAAAATCCAAGGTGCCTTCCTGCACCTGCTGCACAATGCGATTGAGGTTGACGTTAAAGAGACTGGCCGACACCCCCTGCAGAATGGTGAACACCCCCAACACGATGAGGGCTTCCGGCCAACTCCAACCGCCCAGCCGGTGCCCCTGCTGGTAAAACAACGACAGCCCAAACAGAGCGGATCCCAAGCCACCCAGACTGCTGAGGCTGGCAAAGAAAAAATTGGCACGGTACTCCATTTCTGCCGCGATTGAGGTGCTCCAAAACAGCCACAATATCCGCAAATAGCGCAGCACCTTGGTTTTCTCCAATCTCAGCTTTTATCCCACTTGCGGTAACAGCGGGCGGTAATGAAATAGGGGTGAAACACCTCCAAAAAACGGCTTTGCAGCACCTGAAAGAATTGCTCTACCTTTTGCGGGTCGTCCAGGTGAAAAGGAAACTCGCCGTTAAACCCCTTGAAAAAGTACCAGTTGATCAAAAGCTTACCTGACGGCTTGAGCCAGTCGTAAAACTGCCGCAACTGCGCTGCCGGATCCGCCAGATGTTCCACCACATCGAAGCAGATGACGGTGTCAAAAAAGATCTCTTCTGGGAAGTTTTCTGGACAGTGGATGCACTCGGTTAAGCCCAGCTTTTCCGCCCGCCATTGCACAAACTGCCGATGGATGGGGTTGATATCCCAGAAGATCACCTGATCCACCGCTGCGCAGAGGGCCGCCCCGATAGCATGGGTGCCGATGCCGCCGCCAAAATCCAACACCAACCCGCGGGCATGATCCGCCACCAGGCGTAAGGTATCGCCGATGTAGTCGGTGCTGCTCAGGTGCCAAGCCGCCAAATCCAGCAGATAGGCGGATCTCACCTGATCCCGATAAAACGCATCTGCCCGATCCCAGCCAAAGTCTCGCTGGCCCAACTCCGCCAATTGCTGCTGCCCTGCCCGCAGTTTCTCCCGCAGATCGGCAGCCCCAAGGCCCAGGAAGGATCCCAGATGGGCTTCTAGGTCAAAGGCATTTTGCCAGTAGCCGCTCAGAGCAGGTGGGATGGGGGGCACAGGAGGATTCAGAAGACTGGTTGGGTTGGCTTAGGCAACAGTGAAATCCTCTTCCTCTGGCTGAGCCAGGTTTTCCGGGTTCGGCTCCGTGTCTTTATTAAAATCAAAGGTGGATGGGGATGTAGAGCTAGCAGCATCCAGAGGCTGCAATAACTTGGCTAGGGTTTCCGGGCTGAGTCGATCCGTTGTCTCCACAATTGCTGTTACGTTCGGCCCAAACCTTATCTTATCTAGGAGCTGAAGGCGATGGGACAAAACCCGTTTTCCGTTGACGAATAGGCCATTGGTGCTGGGCCTGGATCCCGGACTGCCATCGAATACCATGTAGCTGTACTGCAGGGATCCCTGTGCAGTTGGCCCTGAACCTGGGATGCGGATGAGGGAAGCGTGTTTCCGAGAGACGCAGGGATCGTAAAGGCGAATATGATTGTCTTTAGACCGTCCCACTGAGTAATAGATACTATCCAGAACAACCCCCCTCTGCCCCAATCGATCCCTGAAGATCAAGACCCAGTGAACAGGGACAGGCTGAGTACTGCAGCGAGCAGAAGAGGCCATGATGAATCAAGCTGCACCTAGAGTCGCTGGTGTCAACAAAAGGGAAACTCAATGAAGGTGGGTAGTCACTTAGCTCTTAAAGGCCAAAGCAGCAGCTGCTTTCCCCATTATAAGTAGCCATCCCCCTGAGTCCAAAAGCCCAAGTTCAGCTAGGAGTAGGGGTGTTGCCGAAACAGAAACCGGCCCAGAAAACCCATTCTTATTGGTCTAAGATGCATCCAGAGTTACCCCGTTTTGGGGAAGAACCCTGAGAGCTCAACTCTCGGCAGGCTGGCGAGCAGTCTAGCATGCCCAAAGTCTTTTAGACTAGAGCGCAGGGAGGTAGGTTGCAGGTTTGGCTTGGACAGGAGATCATAGAGTTTCGTCGAAACCCAAAGCTCCCATTGACAGCGTGACGGTGGAACACAAGCACATTCAGTTAGACAGTCGGCCCGTTGGCCTGAACACAGCCACCGGTACCATCAAAGCCCAGTTGGACTTGCTACTGCTGGGGTTGGAGTCCCTGAGCGGAGAAAGTTCCGAAGCGGTTCTGGCCGCAGCCAAAGCCCTCAACTTGGAAGAGCAGATTGGCGACCGGGTGACCCTCTGGCGACTGCGCAATGCTAACCCCTTGCGCCGCAGCAGCGGTGGGCGCAAAAAGGTCGATATCGAAGAGGCCCGCGCCCTGGTGATGGTGATTGCCTATCTGGCTGCTCAGCAACAAGCCCGTATCCGCAGCACCTTGGAGCAACTGGAAGCCGCTGTCGATCAAGAGCTCAGCCCCTTCCGTCAGCCGCTGGTGGGAGATTACTTGGATGAATTCCTCTCTCACTACCGCAGCCGCATGGTGGATGGGGACGTGCGCGATGAGAATAGCCTCACCGAGCTGGCCCTGCGCATCTTGATTGAGCTGATGTTCTACAGTAGCCCGAAAGGCGCTCAGCGCCTGTGGAAAGCCTTGCTCAGCCGTCCTGAGATGGATTTGCCTGCCGGCAGCGATCTGGAAGAAGAGGGGGTGGCCCACAGCTCCGGCCCCGATGCCTCACCCTCTTCTTGAGGCAGTTTTGTCAATTATCGCCTCTGTAGCCCTCTACCCGTGTTGTTTGCCCGCAGTTGCCATGCCCAACCTTACCCTGGTTAGCCACACCTATCAACAGCCCACTTCTACGCTGACTGTACAGGGAGAAGCCCCTGCCGATTCCAATTCTTCAGACTCCTCTGCAACGCCGCCGCTGCAAGCCATCCAGCGCAGCTTCGAGTGTCAGTTGGAAATCCGCCAGGGGGAGACAGTCAAAACTTTACACGGCGATAACGTTTGGCTCAACGATTTGATCACCGTAATCGACCGCTACGTGGGATCCCATCTGAGCGGCACGCCCAAGGGAACCTTCAGCGGTACCGTGGCCATCCGTCCGCTTGATTTTATTTTTCATCGTCTCACGGTGCGCCAAGGGGAAGATCGCATCGCGCAGGTGGATTTGTCGATGACGCAGTTGTACGACCTGCTGGAGAACCTCTCCCAGGTGGCGGATGACATTCCCCAACTGGCCAATCTGGGAACTCCGGTGACGCGGGCTTGGTATCGACAGCCCACTGGGATCGCGGCCCTGCTGGTGGGAGGGATCGCAGTTGTGGCCGGTGTTGGGATCTGGGCCAGTCGCCCCCCTAGGGATCCCACAGCTTCCCCTTCCCCGCAAGAGCAGCTCACCATCCCTGCCTTGACGGGTCAATCGCAGCCTTTGGCCACATCCCTCCAAGAATCTGACCCAACAGCGGGAAGAGAGGCAGCAGGGGCGGATCCCCTTTCCCGTCTGCGAGACATTTTGGCAGAGCAGTGGCAGTCTCCCCCCGATTTGCCGGAGAGCTTGGCCTATCGAGTAACTGTAGATGAGACGGGATCCCTGCTGGCTGCCGAGCCGGAGAATGAGCTTGCCCGAGAGCGCCGAGCCGAAACCCCATTTGCCGACCTGCCGGAGCTACCGCCGGATCCCTTGCCAACAGGCGCACAACAGTTCCGCGTCAGCCTAGAGCCGGGCAACCAGGTGGAAGTAACCCAGGACAGGTAGGCATCCCGACAGGCCAAGCTGGGGTGGGTCAGCACTATAGTCTACCTAGGGATGTTATCGATAGTCACTTCAGGTTAGGGTGAGACCCGTGGGCCACTGAGAACAGCTCTCTGGCCCCCTGCGTTCAACGTTTTAGGTGTTGGGTGCATTGTCCCAGTTTGAATCGAAATAACCCTACTTTCAGGGCCGGGGGATTAGAGGAAGCGATCTGACCCTGGAGGATTAAGCCGGAAAGAGAGAGACCATCCAGTTCAGACAGCCAAGGCTGCCGCCAATGCCGAGGCGCAAAGGCTCTACTGATCGCATCTGAAGGGTTTAATCGGCTTCAGACAGCTAGGGCAATGAGGACAAGAGGATAAAGTGGAAGAGTTCCCTCTATATCGGATCGCTGCCACTCTATGACCGTAACCATCGAAGTGCCCAAGCGAGGCTTACCTGTCACCATCATCACGGGCTTTTTGGGCAGTGGGAAAACCACCCTTCTCAACCACATCCTCAACAACCAAAAAGGGATGCGCACAGCGGTGCTGGTCAACGAATTCGGCGAGATCAGCATTGATGCGCAATTGATTGTCTCCAGCGAAGAAGATTTGGTCGAGCTGAACAACGGCTGCATCTGCTGCACCATCCGGGACGACATCGCCGAGAGCGTGTTGCGGTTGATGGAACGCTCCGACAAAATCGACTACTTGGTGGTGGAGACCACGGGATTGGCGGATCCTTTGCCGGTTGCCCTCACCTTTTTAGGGCCAGAATTGCGAGACCTGACGCGGCTAGACTCGATTGTCACGCTGGTAGACGCCACCAATTTTGCCCCCGATCTGTTTAACAGCGACGTGGCCTATAGCCAAATTGCCTATGGGGATGTGATTCTCCTTAACAAAACTGACTTGGTTGAGGAAGCCGAAATCGAGCGTCTGGAAAAACGCATCCGCGAGATCAAAGAAGATGCCCGCATTTTGCGCACCGTCAACAGCGCAGTTCCCCTGGAGCTAATCTTGGATACCGATTTGTTTCAGGCCAGTTCCTTGCCCCAAGAAGAAGCCCATGATCACGACAGTCACGACCACCATGACCATGAGCACGATCATGACCACTGCGAGCACCCTGACCATCACCACTCCCATCCCAGCCACATCGAGGCTGACGGCTTTAACTCCCTAGCCTTTGAGAGCGATCAGCCCTTCTCTTTGGATGCTTTCCAAAATTTTCTCAACGAGTTGCCCGATGCAGTCTTTCGTGCCAAAGGGGTGTTGTGGTTCGAGGAAAGCCCAGAGCGACATATCTTTCACCTCAGCGGTCGGCGCTATACCCTCAGCAGCGATGAGTGGCCTCGCCAGCCCAAAAACCAGTTGGTGCTCATCGGTCAGCGCCTCGATACAGCCCAGCTGCGGAAAAAACTCCAAGCCTGTCTTGCCCGCCCGGCCACGCGGGGTCAAGGGTTTGGTCGCTGAATCAGGACTTGGCGGCAGTCCAGGCTAAAGAAAGTCGGGCTACATTCCAGCACCCTCGATCATAAACCCCTGAGGTGATGGCGCACCCTCCATGTCCGACATCTTCGTGATGATCCGCAACCAGGCCAACAACGCGCTCACCTCCATCGATGGGATCCCTTTTCTCAGTTTCCTGGAGCGAGAGGGGCAGTTGATTGCAGAAGAAACCATTGAGTTGATCTATGCAGACGCTGGATTTGATGACCTGCCGATTGGAGAATACACTGTGGGGGTACGGCATGAACGGGTGGAGCCCCCGAAAGCCACCTGCCCGGTCAGTATTGCCTCTGAGGACGAGGTTGTTTTGGTAACATTTGTTTACCTTGAGCCCGAGCGGGTTCTGCTGACTATTCACGTCTCTGTGGAGAAGAGGTTGTAGCCATGACTGTCAAGGTCATCCCATCGCGCTCGATCAAAGCCTTTCGCTATCGAGTGTTTTGTTTGGGACAGGATCTCTGGAATGCCCGGGATCCGATTAGCCGTGCCAACCTTGCTCTGCAACTGGCGGATGCCGCTACGACTTTGGCCCGAATGGAAGTCCAAGCCGCTCAGCCCTTCAGCTCAAGCCCTTCCTATTCCCTGCCGGAAGCTGGCCATAGGTAGCCATCGATCCAGCCAGGAATCGAGGCCAGACGCAAGGGATCCCGCCTACTCCCACTCGATGGTGCCAGGGGGCTTGGAGGTGATGTCGTAAACCACGCGGTTGATGCCGGGCACCTCGTTGACGATGCGGTTGGAAATGGTGGCCAAGAGGTCGTAGGGAACTCGCGCCCAATCGGCGGTCATACCGTCTTCACTGGTAACCAGCCGCACCACCACCGGGCAGGCATAGGTGCGCTTATCCCCCATCACCCCCACCGACCGCACCTCTGGCAGCAGCACGGCAAAGGCTTGCCAAAGTTTGGGATAGTAGCCGGAGCGGTTGATCTCCTGCCGCACGATCATGTCCGCTTCTCGCAGGGTTTCCAGCCGTTCTTTGGTAACCTCGCCTACAATGCGGATGGCCAGCCCCGGCCCCGGAAAAGGATGGCGGCCCACAATCTCTTCCGGCAGACCCAAAGAGCGGGCCAGTTGCCGCACCTCATCTTTGAAGAGCTTGCGCAAAGGCTCTACCAGCTTAAAGCGCAGATTTTCGGGCAGGCCGCCGACATTGTGATGGCTTTTGATCTTGACGGCAATGCGTTCTCCAGTAACCGGATCCACATGGGTATTGGCAGACTCGATCACGTCTGGGTAGAGAGTGCCTTGGGCTAAGTACTCAAAAGGACCCAGCCGCTGGGATTCTTCCTCAAACACGCGAATAAACTCTGCCCCAATTCGTTTGCGTTTTTCTTCGGGATCGGTAACCCCCTGCAACTGCCGGAGAAACCGCTCCTGGCCATCCACGTAGTGGACGGGAATGTGAAATTGCTCTTGGAAAAGGCGCAGCAGCCGCTGGGGCTCTTCCTTGCGCATAAACCCTTGGTCGATGAACACGCAGGTGAGCTGGTCGCCGATGGCCTTGTGCAGCAGAAAAGCCAAAGTAGAGCTGTCTACCCCCCCCGAGAGGGCCAACAGCACCTTCTTATTGCCCACACGGGCACGTACCTCTCGAATGGCTTCCTCCAGAAAAGCTGCCGTTGTCCAGGTGGGCTCGCAACCGCAGATGTGATAGACAAAGTTGCGGATGAGAAAGGCGCCAGCCTCTGAGTGGGCCACCTCCGGATGAAATTGCACCCCGTAGAGACGACGCCTTGGATCGGCAATGGCGGCATAGGGGGTGTTGTCGGTAGAGGCCAAGGTGTGAAAGCCCGGCGGCAGTTCGGTAACCGAATCCCCGTGGCTCATCCACATGATGCTGTTTTCCGGCAGGTTGGTGAGCAGGTCGGTGGGATCCAAAATGTGCAGAGCGGCACGGCCATATTCCCCCTTCTGGGCTGCTTCCACCTTGCCCCCCAACTGCTGCACCATGAGTTGCATGCCGTAGCACACCCCCAGAACCGGGATCCCTAGGTTCCAAATCTCGGGGTCACACACCGGAGCGGCTGGCTCATACACCGAGTTGGGGCCCCCGGAGAGGATAATGCCCTGCGGTTGCAGTTGCCGCAGTTGCTCAGCAGTGGTGCGATAGGAAAGGATTTCCGAATAGACGTGGGTTTCGCGAATGCGGCGGGCAATCAGCTCAGAGTACTGGGATCCAAAATCGAGAATGACAATCATCTGGCGCTGCACTTCGAGGGGGGAAAGGCCGGAACTGGGAGGAGATGCAGAAGGGATCACAAAACCTGGCACAGTGCACAATAAAAAAGCCGATCCAAGAGACTAGCTTGGCTATGGATACGATGGATACGAAAGAAACATTAAGGGCTCTTCCATGGTAACAGGGGTGGAGAGCTTGCACGCGGCTGCCTGCTCTAAAAAGCCTCTGTCAGGCTTGCCGAGAAAACAGCGCTTCTCGGAGGAGTCTCGCCGAAAAACCGCCTGATGAGCCCCTGAAAAAGCTGGCCACCGGCTGGGCATGACTCCCGCCAACAACGCAATACAGAAGCCAGATGACCTAGCAAAGTTAAGACTTATGATCGTGAAGGAGCGCTCCAGGCCGGTGGGGGTATTGGTAGGGATCCGCAGTGCCATTTTTTTATGTCGATTGTTGCCGAGTCCTTTCAAACCTATCTGCGCCGCCGCCGTCGTCTTCTAGCCCGCCGTCTCAAGCGACAGCAGGGCTGGGTCGTGGTTTTGGCTCTGCTGGCTTTGTACTTGCTCAGTTGGGATGCGCTGGGCGAAGATGGGTCACTATCGCACCTGTGGAGGGGACAACCCCTGTGGCTGGTGTTGATCCCGCTGTTGGGGGGAGGGCTGTACAGCTTGGGCGCCGGGGTGATCTGGATGCTGCGCCAGCGCTGGTCTGCCCAGCTGTTGGCCGAGATGATCAGCTTGCCCCATTTGACTTTGGCTGCCCTGATCTGGCTGGGGTTAGCCGTTTGGGGAGAGCACCTTTCGCCTTTCCTGTTGCGACAAAAAAACCAATTGTTGGCGGGCCTGTTCGTCAGTTGGCTGCTGGCTCAGGGGTGGAGTTTTTTCCAGACAGGTTGGGTAGTAGAGGCTGGGCAACTGTGGGCCGACTACCTGCAGGAGCTGCGCGGTTCTGTATTACAGCCTTGCTACCAGCGCCTGGAAGCCTGTCGTCGCTCGCTTCATCTTTACCACGCCATTTGGCAAGACCTGCAACTGGAAGAACTGGAGGCCCAGCACCTGATTCAACTGTTGTCTGAGTCGTTGCTGCCGCTGACCCTGCCGCTCAAGGTCTATGCTCAGCGGGTTCACCATTGCTGTCAGCAGTTGGCAGCCCTGCTGGCGCAAATGCAGGAGCGGGTAGAGCGGTTGGAGCAGGTGCTTTTGAATGTAGAGCTGGAGTTGGCCTCTCATCAGTTGCTTCAGGCTCAGCCGCAGCCGATTAACTTGCTGGCGGAAGATTGGGCCAGCTGTCAGGAGCTGGATTTGCAGGAGTTGGTTTGCTTAAACCAAGAGCTGCTGGGCACCGACCGTTCTTTGCAGGGCTTGACCCAAGAGCTGAAAGGCTGGGCCGACAGAGCCATCCCCGCTGGATTGAAACTGGGATCCCTGGGATGAAGAAGGCTGACGCTCCTTCCTCTGAGCCTCCAGAGCTCAAGGCCCTGTGGGAAAGCTGGCTGGCGGATCTGGGTTGGCAGCCTTCTGAACAGCAGCAGCAACAACTGCAACAGCTCTATCCGCTGGTGATGGCCGGAAACCGAACCCAGAACCTGACCCGCATCACCGATCCCATCGACTTTTGGGAGAAACACCTGTGGGATTCGCTGCGGGGCCTACGCCTGCTGGGATCCTGGGAGGCAATCCAAGCTCAGCCCTGGCGGGGGATCGACATCGGCACCGGGGCAGGGTTTCCGGGGATCCCGGCCCAAATTGCCCTGCCTCAGGCCAGCTTTACCCTGCTGGACAGCACCCAACGCAAGATTGCCTTTGTACAGGACACCTTGCAAAGGCTCTCCCTCACCCAAGCGCGGGCAGTGGCTCAGCGGGCCGAAATTTGGGGGCAAGACCCGCAGGAACGGGGCAGCTATGATATTGCTCTGGCCAGGGCCCTGGCCTCGGCGGAGACCTGCGCCGAGTATTGTCTGCCACTGCTCAAGGTGGGGGGACGCGCCATCCTCTATCGCGGCCATTGGACCGAGGCAGAAGCCCAAACTTTGGAGCAGGCCCTTGAGCTCCTGGGCGGAAAACTGATCCATGTAGAAGCCTTCACCACACCCCGCAGCCGTGGGGTGCGCCACTGCCTACTGCTGGAGAAAGTAGCCCCCACGCCGCCTCCTTATCCCCGCTCTCCCGGCACTCCCAAACGCCAACCGTTGGGCCAAAGCAATCGCCCATGAAGGTTAGGATCCTGAGTTTCCATCTTGCTACAAAAGCTTCTCCCAATTCTCGGACAAAAAGCTGGAAGGATGGCTTTGCAAATGCCATTGGGAAGACTAAGATGTGGTTGGCATGAGGTTCGGATTGAGCGAATGGTTTAACCAGGTGAGCCTCCGAACTGAACGCTAAAGGGTAAGGTTCGGAGTTTGCTACACCATGACCATTTTTGTAGGTAATTTGTCCTTCAAGGCCAGCGAAGAAGATCTGCGACTTGTGTTCGCCGAATACGGCACCGTTAAGCAAATTAAGCTGCCGGTGGATCGGGAGACTGGCCGTAAGCGAGGTTTTGCCTTTGTGGAACTGGAAAACGAAGCCGATGAGCAAAAGGCCATCGACGAGCTGGATGGCGCTACTTGGATGGGCCGGGATCTGAGGGTCAACAAGGCGTTGCCTCGGCAGGCCGGTGCAGGCGGCAGTCGGGATGGCCGCTCTTCCCGCTTCTGAGTTGACTACCTACCGCTTTCTACCCTCTCTCAGATGAGGTTCGAACCAGGGATCCCGACCTGCGATCCCTGGTTTCTAGCGCGTTCCTGAGAACACTCTGCCCAGAAAGGCCAGGCTAAACCAGGCGGAGGCCACCAGGACGATGGCCGGGCCGGAGGCCACATTGAGGTAGTAGCTGGCGTACATCCCCAGCAGGCTGGCGCTCACCCCAAATAGGGATCCCAGCAGCATCACCTGGTGCAATCGAGGCACCACCAGATAGGCGGTTGCCGCTGGCGTGATCAGCATGGCCAACACTAAGAGCACGCCCACTGCCTTCATGCTGGCCACCAACGTCAGGGAAGTGAGCACCATCAGCCCCCACCCCAGCCGCTCGGTGGGCAGGCCGGCTGCTTTGGCCCCCAAGGGATCGAAGCTGTAAAAGGTCAATTCCTTGAAGAAGAGGGCCACTAACCCCAACACCAAAAGGGTGATGCCCACCACTGTCAGCACATCGACAGCATTCACCCCCAGGAGGTTGCCGAAGAGGAAGTGGTTGAGATCGATGCGAGCCCGCCGTTGGATCAAAGTGATCAACAGGATCCCCAAGGCAAAAAAGGCCGAAAAGACGATCCCCATGGCTGCATCCGGCTTGAGGGGGCTGGCGGAGCGGATCCATTGAATTAAGAGGGCGCTGAGGAGACCGGCCACAAAGGCTCCCACAAACAGGTTGAGGCCCAGCACGTAGGCAATGGCCAGGCCCGGCAGCAGCGAATGGCTGATGGCATCCCCCAGGAGGGCCAAGCTTTGCACCAGCAGATAGCTGCCCACCACGGCACAGAGAATGCCGACGGCCACCGCCACCAGCAGAGCCCGTTGCATGAAGGCAAAACTCAAGGGATCCGCCAGGCTGTGCCAGAGCCATTCCATAACGTTGTTGACCTCAAACTCTGATACATTCACGCTGAACTCTCCTGAACATGGTTCAGGAAAGAAGCGATCGCATCCTGCCTATCTCTGAGCAGGAAGGCGGTATCCCGCAAAGCCCTGAGGAATACCCCCCGAGCGCTTTCCCCCTTCACTTCCCGGCAACCGTTGCGGTGGACTCAAGGATCAGGGGGAAACTTGGTCTACTATATCCCTCTCAATGACTTTTGCCAAACCGCCTAAAGCTCAGTAAATTCAGCAAAGTTCAGGGTTTTGGGGGTTAGAGGCATGCTCCCTAGGCAGCTGAGTCCAGCAGCAGGGCTCGGCCATAGGCCCGCTGCAACACCGCTGGCTGCAACACCTCCCGCGGGGATCCCTGGGCAATTAAGACACGGTTGAGGAGGAGCACTTCGTCGAAGTAGGCCCGGGCCTGCCCCAAATCGTGGTGCACCACCATCACGATGTGGCCGGCATCTGCCAGCTCCCGCAACACCTGGAACAAAATAGCTTCGCTGGGCTGGTCGATCCCGGCAAAGGGTTCGTCAAGGGCGTAGATCTCCGCTTCTTGCGCCAAGGCCCGCGCCAGGAACACCCGCTGCTGTTGTCCCCCCGACAGCTTTCCAATGGGGCGATCCCGGTAGGCCCCCATCCCCACCCGCTCCAGGGCTTGAGCAGCCCGCTGCTGCCCCTTTTTCCCGATGCGGCGAAACCAGCCAGCAGCTCTCACCTGCCCCATCAACACCACATCCCACACCGTGGCGGGAAACGACCAGTCGATGGCCGAGCGCTGGGGTACATAGGCCACTTGCTCTCCCCGCAGCGCTTGTCCGCCGTAGCGCACTTCCCCCCGTTCCAGCGGCACCAACCCCAACAGCCCCTTGAGAAAGGTGCTTTTGCCGGCCCCGTTGGGCCCGAGGATGCCCGTGATGCGCCCCGGCGCGATTTCAGCCTGGATCCCTTGCAGCACCTGCAGGCTGCCGTAACGCACCGTCAGATCCCGCACCACCAGGGATCCCCTGGCCGGGCGAAGAGGGAGAGGAGCAGATTGCTTTTTCATTTTGCTTTCATTTTCGGTAAGTCCAGTGTACCCTAAAGGGACATCTAAACCATGAAACGATGAACAAAAGTCTTGTCTTCCTTTGGGGGCGGCGCCGTTGGGTAGCAGCCTTCGGCTTGGCAATAGGACTCTGTCTCGCTGACGGGAACGGCAGTTTTCTGGCCTTGGCCGGTTCGGGATGGGCGCGTTCCCGCGTTGTGGCCACCACCACACTGATCGCCGATTGGGTGGAGCAGGTGGGCCAAGATCGCATCCAGCTCACCAGCCTGCTGCAGCCGGGGATGGATCCCCATGTCTACGAGCCAACGCCGGCGGATGGGGTGGCCCTAGAGCAGGCAGACTTGGTGTTCTGGAATGGCTACAACCTGGAGCCGGGGTTGATGCGTCTCATCGAGGCCACAGCCCAACAGGCGCGGCGGGTTGCCTTGGCCGAGATCCTTGAACCTATTGTTGCCAACGAGGACGGGATCCCCACTCCCGACCCCCACGTGTGGGGCAATGTGGAAAACGTCATCCGCATGGTGGAGCGCATCGCCCAAGAGCTGGCGGAACAGGTGCCTGGCGAGGCGACCTTCTTCCAAACCAATGCTGCTGCCTATCGAGCAGAGCTGGAGGAGCTTCATGCCTGGATTGGGGAGCAAATTCAGACCATCCCCCCTCCCAACCGGGTTTTGGTGACCACTCACGATGCCTTTGCCTACTACACCCAAGCCTACGGCCTGAAAATGGGGGGATCCCTTCTGGGGATCAGCACCGAAGAACAGCCCAGCGCCCAGACTGTGGCCCGGTTGGTGGCCGAGATCCGCGCTCTACAGGTGCCGGCTGTCTTTGCCGAGACCACCCTCAACCCGGCCCTGATCCAAACGGTGGCCACCGAAGCCGGGGTCAAGGTAGCCGAACAGAAACTGTACTCGGACTCTTTGGGGGAGCCAGGCAGCGGCGCCGAAACTTACGTTGCCATGATGCGCCACAACACCTGCACGATTGTGGTAGCCCTGGGCGGATCCCCTGAATGCTCTTGAGAAGCTGAGTCGAGGCAGGAGGTCTGAGTTTTGTATGATAGGGGCTCAGACCCTTGTTCTCTCACCTCTTCCATGCCTGCTGCCATCCATCGCCCGGCCCGCACCCTCTACTGTGGCGAAGTCCGCCCGGCCCACATTGGCCAGACCGTCACCCTCTACGGCTGGATCGACCGCCGCCGCGACCACGGGGGGGTGATCTTTCTGGATTTGCGGGATCGCTCTGGCATTGTGCAACTGGTGGCGGATCCGCAGAAAACTCCGCAGTCATATCCACTGGCGGGGGAAGTGCGCAACGAATATGTGGTGCGGGTAACGGGAACTGTCCAGCAACGGCCCCCCGACTCCTTCAACCCTCGCCTGGCCACCGGCGAGGTCGAGATCTACGCCGAACAGTTGGAAGTGCTCAGTCGAGTCGGCAAGCAGCTCCCCTTCAGCGTCTCGGGAGAAGAAGCGGAGGAAGTGCGAGAAGAGATCCGCCTGCGCTATCGCTACCTGGATTTGCGGCGGGAGCGCATGTCCCGTAACCTGCAACTGCGCCACCGGGTCATCCAGGCCATCCGCCGTTTCCTAGAGGATGAAGAGGGCTTCATTGAGGTGGAGACCCCCATTCTCACCCGCTCCACCCCAGAAGGGGCCAGAGACTACCTAGTGCCCAGCCGCGTCAACCCCGGCGAGTGGTTTGCCCTGCCGCAGTCGCCCCAGCTCTTTAAGCAGCTGCTGATGGTGGCGGGGGTGGATCGTTACTACCAGATTGCCCGCTGCTTTCGGGATGAGGATCTGCGGGCGGATCGGCAGCCGGAGTTCACCCAGTTGGACATGGAGATGAGCTTCATGGATCAAGAAGGGATCCTGGAGCTCAACGAGCGACTGATCTGCCATATCTTCAAAACTGTCAAAGGGATCCACCTGCCCCGTCCCTTCCCGCGCCTGACCTATGCCGAGGCCATGGCCCGCTACGGCTCCGACAAGCCTGACACCCGCTTTGGGATGGAGTTGGTGGATGTTTCGGAGGTGTTTCAGGGATCCCGATTCAAAGTCTTCGCCAAAGTGCTGGCTGAGGGCGGTTTGATCAAAATCCTGCCAGTGCCCGGCGGCGATGAAAAGATCTCCAACACCCGCATCAAACCAGGCGGGGATCTGTTCAAGCTGGTCACCCAGTATGGGGCGGGCGGCTTGGCCTTTATCCGGGTGCGGCCCGACAGCCTCGATACCATCGGCGCCCTGAAAGAGAGCTTGAGCCCCGAGCAGGAGAAGCGGTTGCTGGATCTCACCCAGGCCAAGCCAGGGGATCTGTTGCTGTTTGGGGCAGGGCCGGCGGCAGTGGTGAACGAGTCTTTGGGCCGGCTGCGGCTGCACCTGGGCCAGGAGCTGGGTTTGATCCCAGAGAACGCCTTGAATCTCCTCTGGATCACCGACTTTCCCATGTTTGAGTTCAACGCCGAAGAAAATCGCCTGGAAGCCCTGCACCACCCCTTTACCGCCCCCCACCCCGACGACTTGGCCGACCTGAAAACGGCGCGGGCCCAGGCTTATGACCTGGTGTGGAACGGCGTGGAAGTAGGAGGGGGATCCCTGCGGATTTACCAGCGGGAAATTCAGGAGCAGGTTTTTCAAGCGATTGGCCTCACCCCCGAACAGGCGCGGGACAAGTTTGGCTTTTTGTTGGAAGCCTTTGAGTATGGCACCCCGCCCCACGGCGGCATTGCCTACGGCCTGGATCGGCTGGTGATGTTGCTGGCCGGGGAAGATTCCATCCGGGATGTCATCGCCTTTCCCAAAACCCAGCAGGCGCGATGTTTGCTCACCGGCGCTCCTTCCAGCGTTGAGGCGAAGCAGCTCAAGGAACTGCACGTGGCTTCCACCTATCAGCCCGGTTGAGGGAGGTATCTTCCAACGACCACGGGTGCTCGATGATTTCGGCACGGGTAACAGGGCTGCGGAGATCCAGCAGACAATATTCCTTTTCAACCAAAAGGACTTTCATTGTGGAAGCCGGGCCTTTTTGACGGGAGTTCAGGAGTGCCTGGGATCCCTTCTCCCAGCCCCAGCTCCCACCTGTGGGAGGATAGAAAGGAATACACCCCTACTTTTTTTGCCATGCTACAGCTGACGGGAAAGAAAGCCTTGGTAACCGGCATTGCCAACGAGCGCTCCATTGCCTGGGGCATTGCTCAGCAACTGCACAAAGCGGGGGCCAGCCTAGGGGTTACCTATCTGCCGGACGAGCGGGATCGCTTCAAAACCAAAGTTCAGCAACTCACGGATCCCTTGCAGCCAGATTTTCTCCTCCCCTGCGACGTGCAAAGCGATCAGCAGATCAGCGATCTGTTTCAGGGGGTAACCGAAAAATGGGGTCAGGTCGATATTCTGGTTCACTGCCTGGCCTATGTCAAAAAAGAGGAGCTGAGCGGCAACTTCAGCGATATCTCGCGGGAGGGGTTTGCCCTGGCCATGGATGTGAGCACCTACTCCCTGATTGCCCTCTGCCGGGCTGCCAAGCCCCTACTGAGATCCGGCAGCAGTGTCCTCACCTTGACCTACTTGGGAGGAGTGCGAGTGGTGCCCAACTACAACATGGCTGCCGTCACCAAAGCGGGCCTGGAAACCTGTGTCCGCTACCTGGCTGCCGAGCTGGGCCCTGCCGGGATCCGGGTGAACGCCATTTCTGCCGGCCCAATCCGCACCTTGGCCTCATCGGCCATTTCCGATTTTCATGCCATGCTGCATGCTGTGGAGGAGAAAGCTCCCCTACGGCGCAATGTCACTCAAATAGAGGTGGGCAATGTGGCGGCTTTTCTGGCCAGCGACCTGGCCAGCGGCATTACCGGCCAGGTGATCTACGTGGATAGTGGGTATAGCATCCTGGGTTTTTAAGCGCTTTGGGATCCCTTGGGGATGGCTCCGGCATGAATCGCTTCTCACCCTTGCAGCGGTTGCTGCTCACCTGGATCTTGATCGTCATCAGCGGCTGGCTGGCCATACAGGTGGGTCGGCTGTTTGGGCATTTGCTCACCACCATCCTGACAGCGGCGGTGCTGGCCTTTTTGCTCAACTACCCGGTGCAGGTGCTGCGGCGCTATCGGGTCAGTCGAGGTTTGGCGGTCACCCTGGTCTTTGCTCTCTCGGTGGTGCTGCTGGTTTTGGTGGGGATCGCCGTGGTGCCGGTCTTGGCCAAGCAAGTGGTGCAGCTGGGGGCGCGGATCCCAGAGTGGGTGGACACCTTACAAAATTGGCTCGACCAGATTAGCCTTTGGGCCGCCGAGCGCAACATCAACCTTGGCCAGACGGAGCTGGTCAATACCCTTCTCAACCGCCTGCAGGCCAGCGCCGAGAAAATTGCCGGCCAATCCCTGGATCTCCTTCTGGGTACCTTTAACCAGGTGATCGACTTGGTGCTGGTGCTGGTGTTGGCCCTCTACATGCTGCTCTACGGGGGCCAGTTCTGGCAGGGGTTGCTCAGCTTGTTTCCCAAGCCTTGGGGGCCGCGCATTGGCGAAGCCCTAGCCCTCAGCTTTCAGAACTTCCTCATCAGCCAGTTGGTGTTGGGGTTCATCATGGCCCTGATGCTGGTGCCGGTTTTTGGGTTTTTGCGGGTACCTTTCGGGCTCCTGTTTGGCCTGCTGATCGGCCTGCTGGAGGTCATCCCCCTGGTGGGGGGGGTGATTGGCATTGGGGCGGCGGCGGTGTTGCTGGCCTTTCAGGACATTTGGCTCAGCCTTAAAGTGGTGCTGGTTTCCCTGATCGTGCAGCAGGTGAAGGATCGGGTGATTGCCCCGCGCCTGATGGGGGAGTTGATCGGATTGAACCCGGTGTGGATTTTGATCGCCCTTCTGGTGGGGGCGCAACTGGGGGGCATCCTGGGCGTGATCGTCGCCATTCCCCTCAGCAGTGTGGTGAAAAGCCTTTACGAGATCGCCCGCTCTGCCGACCTGGCCGCCGAAGATGGGTTGGGTTCCGGTGTAAAAGGATCCCCGCAAGGGCTCCGTCCGAGTAGCGCCAACGGCGAACCCCGCCGGGATCCTACCCTGCCCAAGCCGGAGACCCAGCAGATCTAGCTGCTCCAAAAGGGAAGAGGCTCTGCCCATGCGATTCAGGCGATCGCGTTAACCGGCAGGCAAACAGAGGCTCAATCCTGGTAAGCCCAGTTGCTGGGCTATCGATGGCCACCCTTGTCCTCAGGGAGAGGGGCTGGGGGTGAGGGCCTCATCCTAGCGAATCTTGCCCTCGATAAAAGGCACCTCCAGCACTTTTTCGTGGTGGATAGGGCCGTGGCCGAAGTAGCCTCCCTCCCCAAACAGTTCGCCGTGATCGGCTGTAACCGTGATGTAGGTGTTTTTGGGAACCAGGTCGAACAGCTGTTCAAAGATCCCATCCAGGTAGCGCACCGCCTGGATCTGTCGCTGCCGTAGCTCTTCCAACTGGGCCGAATCGAAAAAGGGGATCCCGTCCTCTTCTCCTTCATCCAGCCGCTTCAACACCCCATTCACCCCCGAGATGCGGGGCCACAAGCTGGGATCCTCATCGGGCAGCGCGTAGGGATAGTGAGTTTCGCCCACGTTTAACAGGTAAAAGCTGGGGCGATCCGGCTCGAAGCGCAACTGTTCCACCATGGCCGCCATATCGTTGTGCTGGGGCATGAGGCGGTAGGAATCGAAATCCCGATTCAGCAGCGTGCTGGGGTTGAGCACCGGCATGGAGACCATGGCGTGGGTGGTGTAGCCCAGTTGATGCTTCAGCAGCGTCGGCAAATAGAGATGAGGCAGCAGATGCTTGAACTCAATGGGTTGCCGGGTGCCGAGCCGCTCGTTGTAGCGCAGATAATCTTGCTTGTAGTGCTCGGACGCAAAAACGTGGATGGGGCTGGTGTGGGGCAGCAGGCCCATGAGCAGGTTGTAATGGGCAGGGGCCGTCCAGGAAGCGTAGCTCCAGCGCTTTTCCAGAGGGCCCAACTTCAGCAAGTGCTTGGGGTTGGCCGCCAGCAGGCTGTCGAAGCGGCAACTGTCTAGGACGATGAGCAGATAGTTGTTCTGTCCCCGCGGTTCAGGGCGGGGGTCGGGCTCAGACGCAGGAGCGGCAGACGATTTCCACCAGTTTAGGAATCCCATCCTTCCTCCTCCTCGTCGGCGTAGGGCCGCTGGACAATCCGCCAGTTGGGAGCTGCTGCCGCATCGTCGTCCTCAGGAGCGGGATCGCGAATGCGTTCCGGCGGGATATTGGAATAGGAATAGCGGCCTGCTTGGGGATCCGGCTCGTACTCCGGCAGATCTTGGGGCAAATAGTGGTCGGGGGGAATCAGCTGGGCTTCCAAAAAGCGAACTCGGTCGCTCAACTGAGTTAACTTACGGATTGCCTGTCGCTGGAACACCCGGTCGTGCAATCGCCAGGAGCCTACATACAAAAATCCCAGCCCCATCCCTGCTCCATAGGAGGCCAACAGCACCAACGACAAAGGAATCGGGGATCCCGATTGCCCACCCACCACAACCCTTGCCGGGGATCCCCAGTTTTGGATGAGGAGAACGAGCAGGCTCAAGATCCACAAGCCCAGGAGTATGAAGCGAAGGTTTCTGATCGCGTTAGCGGGACGAAATTCTTGCATGGCCTCAACCCTACCCTTTGATTAGGCTACCATTCTTCCCTTTCTCCACTGGCCTGGCAGCAAAGACGCTGGAAGCTCAAGCGGAGTTGTTCTCAACAGCCATTAGCCCTCTCCCTAAGGCGCGCTTCAGGGAGACCCCGGGGCGGAAAAAGTCGTTTCTAGCCGCCTGTATCTCTCCTCCAGGAGAAGGACTTGGACTGTTGAAGCTCGCTGCAGGAGCAGGTTTGCGGGTATGGGCGGTACAAGATTCGAACTTGTGACCCCTTCCGTGTGAAGGAAGTGCGCTACCACTGTGCTAACCGCCCGCAGATACCACTCTAGCAGCTATCGACTAGAGCAGGATCTCTATATTACCACGTCAGCGATTGAGCCAGAGGATTCGAATCGGCATGGGAGATGGCTAGAGATAGCCGGGATCCGGCCTGAGGGCTACAGTAAGGGTCAGGGAGCTGTGGGGTGCTATGGCCTACTCACCGACCGAAGAGGCAATTGCTCTGCTCATTGATTTGGCAGAACGAGGCGAGATCGATCCCTGGGATGTGCAGGTCATCGAGGTTATCGATCGCTTTCTGGCCCGTATGGCTCCCACCAGCAGCAGCCATGACCTGTCTGAGTCGGGACAAGCCCTGCTCCACGCTGCCATGTTGGTCTATCTTAAGGCGATGGCTTTGGCAGAACCAGAAGCAGAAGAAAGTGAGCCCAGCCCGGTGGAGGTAGAAGTGGATCCCTGGCCAAGCTGGTCTTTGGCGCACTTGGATCGCGTGTTGCAACCCAGGGCAGCACCCCGTCTTCAACGTACCCGGCCCATCACCCTCAAAGAACTCATCGCCCACCTGCAAGAGCTGGAAACCCTGCTGGAACACCAGCCCGAAGCTGCCCCAAAGCCGCTGGCCCAACGGATTTCTCGCCAGCAAGCGCTGTCGGCCATCACTCAGCTAGCCCACCCGGAAAACCTTTTGGAAACCACCGCCGAGCTAGAATCTCTGCTGGCTCAGCTTTGGCAGCAGGGTCTGACCCAGATCAGCTTTGTCGATCTCCAGCAACACTTTTGCCAAAAAAGCTATCAAAACGGCAGCAGCGGGACCATTCACCCCATTCAAGTCTTCTGGTCATTGCTGCTAATGGCTGCCCGCTCTCAGGTGGAGCTGTGCCAAGAGGAGTTCTACGGCCCACTGACCATCCGACCCTGCACAACTGAGGGCCTGGCAAAGTAGATCCCGCCCTTGGGATCCCCTTCATCTGCCAAGGTGAACTCTAGAGAACTTTTCTGGCCGTGGCCGGGCCATCCACCTCTAGGCTTCTGAGCTGGCGTGTAAACTACCCGACCCTGACTGCTTCGCAGTACAGAGCGGGCTTTCGGTAGCCCTGCAGTTGGCAAGCCAACCACGAACCTCTAGGCTGGTTTACAGCAGCCCCCAAAAGCGCAATCACATTCGCACCATTCAAATCCGCATCCCCTTCCCATCCACAGTGTCCACACTTGAACGACTTGCCACTGCGGTAGGATTGCGCAGGATCGGGATGGATATGCAAACACTTGTGGCAGGTCTGCGACGTGTAGGCAGGCGGAACAAGAATCAGAGCAACCCCCGCACGCAGAGCCTTGTACTCCAAAAATTGACGTAGTTGGTAGAACGCCCAACTGTTGGTCCTACGCCGCTCGGCTTTGCTGCGTGGCTGTTGATTGACCCTTTCCCGGATCCCTGTCAAGTCTTCCAGAGCAATAGCGCTGTTGGTAGCTTTTGCCCTAGAGACAATAGCTTTAGAGATGCGATGATTGACCCACACTTGAAAGCGTCTCTCCTTGCCAGACAGCCGTTGCAACAGTTCTCTGCATCTGCGCCGCGAACTGCGGGTGCCCTTACTGGCTTTGCGTTGGAGTGCCGCCCTCAGTCGGGAGTAGTGGTCGCGGACTCTGTTCAACTGCTGTCCATTCCAATTGTCCCCCTCTGACGTATGGGCAATATCTGTCCTTCCAAAGTCCACCCCGATCACCTTGTCGGTATCTTGTTGCTTGGGCGGGTTTTTCTCTACGCAAATCTGGATGTAGTAGGAGCCGTCCTTCCGCTGGACTAGGGTGGCCGATTTGGGGTTAGAGCCAGCCAGCATTCCCCTCTGGTAGTTGCCAATGGCTAGCTCAAAGCGTTCTCTTCCATCAACCGTGGCAAGCGACACCGTCCAGTCTTTCTCGCGGAATGAAAAGATACGTGCGTCGTAGGTAACGAACCTACGCTTGAACTCTTTAACCGGACGGTTGCGCTGTCTCGCCACTTTGCGAGCGCCTGCCACCCGTCTGCACACCTGTTGAGCCAAGTTACTGGACAAGCCGAACCGGGCTCGAATCTCGTAGTAGCAAAGGGATTGCAACTTGACCGCGTTGACGATCTTCTCCGGCGTGTTCTGGTTGACCCAGTTCAATGCCTGCACAAAGACATCCATCGTCGCGTCCAATTTGGCGGCTTGCGACTGGGACACCTTGAGCTTGCAGGGGACGGTCAGGACTTGGGTCATGGTTCTATCATAACTTCCGCATTCCTCCCGACACTGACCCTACAGGTACAGTGCGGGGCTCCTGCGATTTCTAGCTGAACCTGAGGATGTCAAGCGCTCTTCTGCGCCGCTCTGGCAAACGGAGAACTCAATCCGTGCCTTCAGCATCGTGCCGGGCACGATCCGCCCGTTTGAGATCTTCCCCACTGGAGCGCACCGGCAGCTCGGCAGGAGCCTCCCGATCCAGGTGGTAATCCTACACGAGGCGCTCGCTGCTGGGATGATCTTCTCCTTCGGTAGGCAACAGTGGCGGATGCAGCAATTCAGCCGGAGGGCAGTCTTCTGAGGTGAGCAAATCTGACGTGCTGAGCATCCCCTTGGGAATGGTGGAAAGGCGCTGAGCAACAGCTCCAATGCTTTCCAGGCGAATCATCTCCTCCCAGGAGCAGATCTCCTCCTCATCTTCTGTCTCGTAGCGAACTAGGATGGTGTCCCCTTCGATATCGAGGATCTTGGCCCGTTCCAGCCAGCGTCCCTGATCCCGCAGATAGATCCACACATCCTTGCCTTCGCGGCTGAGTTGATAGATCCTACGATGAAGCACGGTCCCCTCCTGAAGTGAAAGATCCGAGTGAGTTGTGGGGGCTACCCAGCTCATCCCTCCATCTTAGCGTCTGGACACCGAGGCTGTATGCCTTTCCCGAGGCCAGACAGAGTCTCTTTAGGTTGGGTCGGTTTCGGCCAGAGAGACCCCTTCCATCGCCAAGGCTGTCTCCGCTTCTTCTGCCTGCACATCCCGCAGAAAGGATTCCAGAGAGGCATGGGCTTCCGCCTCCAGTTCTGCTCCGCCAAGGGTTATGCTCTCTTCCGGCAGCCAGCCCAAAAACGGCAGGGGCAAGAGGGTAGAAAGGTTGGTCAGGATCAGCAGCAGCCCCAGCCGGCTGAAATCGGTCTCCGTTACCCCCAGCCCATGCATCAGCAGGGATCCCAGCTCTTGGGAGAGAAACCCCGCCAAATTAAAGGCCGACATCAGCAGAGCAAAGAGGGTGGCCTCGATCCCAGGGGGGCAGAGGCGGGCGGCCAAGACCAGCACTGGCATAAAGGCAATTTGTCCTGCCACCGTCAGCACCAGGCTGTCCCCCAAGCTAAACCAATGATCGTCGATACCCCAATCCCGGTTGAGGTGATAGACCAAGATAAGGCTGGTCAGGCCCAACGCCGCCGAGATCACCGTCATCCAGCCGAACAGGGGCCGCAGTGGGATCCGCCGCAGGTACACCTGGAAGATCCCTACCCCCAGCAAACTGGCGATGCTGGTAACCAAGCGCACCTGACCCAAAAATTCCGGCCCAAAGCCGAGATCGTTGGTGACAAAGTAAAAAAGAGCCGCATCGGCGCTGGGAGTGGCCTGCCAAACGAACACAAACAGCACCGGCAGCAAAATGCTGGGTTGCCGCAGCGCCCGCCACACCTGCCCCACCTGTTGTTGCAAGGGATCCCAGCCCTGGGACAACGCCACCGGTTGATCGGCAATAACCCAAGCTGCCAGAGCGATGAACAACGGCAACAAGGCCGTCAGCCCAAACACCACCTGCGGCGGATAATGGGCTAAGAGCGCTCCTCCCAAATAGGCGGTGAGCAGGGATCCCAAGGCCGTTGCTCCCCAAGTTAAAGATTGCAGCGTGCCCGTCCCCGCCCAGTCACTGCCGTGTACCCGCTCCACCACCAGCGAATCTACGATTACATCCCCTACCGCCACCGCCAGGGATCCCAAAACCATCCACAGGGTGGCCAGACCAGCCGTCGGTGCCCACAGGGCCATCCCCAGCCAAGCCCCACACCCCAGAAGCCCTGACAACAAGAGGTAGGGACGACGCCGATAGCCCGCCACCGGTACGGTATCTGACAGCAGGCCGTAGAGGGGCTTGAGGATCCAGGGGCTCATGGCAACGCCCATCAACGCCGCCACCTGAGACGGGCTGAGGCCCAAGCTATCCTTCAGGTAAAAGCTGGTGGCCAGCCGTGCCAGCCCCACCGCCCCCTGCACAAAGTACACCAAGAGGATTCCGAACAATTCCGGCGTCCAGTGGATATCCCGCAGCGGGGTCAGGGTGGATTGGTGCAGCCGTTGCAGCAGAGGATGAATCATGAGCGGTCGCAGTGTAGCGAGATGTTAGTTGGTGCGGTGTTGCCTTGGCAACAGCAAAACCATAAGAATCTTAACAGTCTCTTTACCTTAACCTGTCCAACTGGCTTCCGGCTCCGACCTCCTTGGACGGGTTGCGCTTCCCAGCGCTCTTTCTGCTCAACCCAGCCGAGCTACAAAATCTACAAAATAATGAGGTAATAATGAGGTCGAAATGAGGTCGAAAGGTAAACTACCCGGCTCCGACCGCTAAGCGGTACGGAGCGGGCTTTCAGTAGCCCTGAGCCTGCTCTGCTCTACCAGAGAACAAAACAAGCCCGGACCTCTAGGCTGGTTTACGACAGCCCCCAAGAGCGCAATCACATTCGCACCATTCAAATCCGCATCCCCTTCCCATCCACAGTGCCCACACTTGAACGACTTACCACTGCGGTAGGATTGCGCAGGGTCGGGATGGATGTGCAAACACTTGTGACAGGTCTGCGACGTGTAGGCGGGCGGCACAAGAACCAGAGAAACCCCTGCAGCCCTCGCCTTGTACTCCAGAAACTGACGTAGTTGGTAGAACGCCCAACTGTTGGCCCTGCGCCTTTCGGTTTTGCTGCGGGGTTGTTGATTGACCCTTTCCCGGATCCCTGTCAGGTCTTCCAGAGCGATAGCGCTGTTTGTGGCTTTTGCCCTAGAGACAATAGCTTTGGAGATGCGATGATTGACCCACACTTGAAAGCGTCTCTCCTTGCCAGACAGCCGTTGCAACAGTTCTCTGCATCTGCGCCGCGAACTGCGTGTGCCCTTACTGGCTTTGCGTTGGAGTGCCGCCCTCAACCGGGAGTAGTGGTCTCGGACTCTGCTCAACTGCTGTCCATTCCAGTTGTCCCCCTCTGACGTATGGGCGATATCCGTCCTGCCCAAGTCCACCCCGATCACCTTGTCGGCATCTTGCTGCTTGGGTGGCTTTTCCTCTACGCAAATCTGGATGTAGTAGGAGCCGTCTTTCCGCTTGACCAGCGTGGCGGCTTTTGGGTTGGAACCCGCCAGTATCCCACGCTGGTAGTTGCCGATGGACAGCTCAAAGCGCTCCCGACCCTCCACCGTGGTCAGCGACACCGTCCAGTCTTTCTCGCGGAACGAGAAGATACGAGCGTCGTAGGTAGCGAACCTACGCTTGAACTCTTTAACTGGACGGTTGCGCTGTCTCGCCACTTTGCGGGCGCCGGCCACCCGTCTGCAGACCTGCTGGGCCAAGTTACTGGACAAGCCGAATCGGGCGCGAATCTCGTAGTAGCAAAGGGACTGCAGTTTGACCGCATTGACGATCTTCTCCGGCGTGTTCTGGTTGACCCAGTTCAGTGCCTGCATAAAGGCATCCATCGTCGCGTCCAATTTAGCGGCTTGCGACGGGGACACCTTGAGCTTGCAGGATATGGTCAGGATTTGGCTCATAAGTTCATTGTACTTCATCAAAGCGCATTCCTCCCGACACTGACCCTACGGGCACAGTGCGGGGCTCCTGCGATTTCTAGCTGATCCCCGGGTGCTATGCCATCCAGCCAAGGGCGGGGATCCCAAGAAGTCCAGCATGCTTTCGTCCCATGTTGACCGGCCCAACCCCACCTCGGCGGCACCTGAACCCGCAACTGCAGCAGCAGGCAGGGCAGTAGAGACGGGAGGTTTTGTAGATATTGCCAAAGGGGACTTCGGCAGAATCACTCGGCTGTGCTACCACCTAGACGATCTGCAATCTAGGCTGAGTAAAGCACCGAGACCCAAGCGTAGGCGAATGCGGCAAGCGGCGTTTCGTCTGCGGGAGAGAATCAGGAACTTGGTGGACGAGTGCCATCGCAAGGTAGCGGCGTTCCTAACGGATAACTACCGATTGATATTCCTCCCCACTTTCGAGTCAGCCAAGATGGTTGCCAAGGCAGGGAGGAAGTTTGGTAGCAAGACAGCAAGGGCGATGCTCACCTGGGCGCACTATCGGTTCAAGCAGTTCCTGAAGTTTCAAGCCAAGAAGAAAAACGTGGTTGTCGTGGAAGTATCGGAAGCGTACACCAGCAAAACCTGTACCAAGTGTGGGCACATCCACACGAAGTTAGGTGGTGCGAAAGTGTTCACATGCCCCAAGTGCAACCATAGGCTACCACGAGATTGGCAAGGCGCTCTGGGTGTTATGCTCAGGGCTTTGCGGGATACCGCCGTTCTGTTTGGAAACGGACAGAATGCTATCGCTTCACCGTTGAGCAGTAATGCTCAGCAGTGTTCAGCGTAAATGTATCAGACAAAGGCATTCCGAAGCTATGATGAACAGGGATGGCTCTGAGTTTCTACCTACATCTTTAACTGGGTCTGTTTTCAGGCTGTGCTGACTGCTTCTTCTGCCGGTTCTGCGGCTGAGGCCATTGCTCCTTTTGCTCCCCAAGTCTGGAGCTGGCGCGGACATGCCATTCGCTACGTGGTGCAGGGATCCGGATCCCCGCTGGTCTTGGTGCATGGATTCGGGGCTTCCATCGGCCATTGGCGGCACAACATCCCCGTGCTGGCTGCGGCAGGATACCGGGTCTATGCCCTGGATTTGCTCGGGTTTGGCGGCTCGGCCAAGCCTGCTCTCCCCTACACCTTGGATCTCTGGGCGGAGTTGCTGGTGGATTTTTGGCAGCAGCACATTCAGCAGCCTGCTGTGTTTATCGGCAATTCCATTGGTGCCTTGCTCAGCTTGATGATGGCTGCCCGGCATCCCCAGTTAACAGCAGGGGCGGTGCTGCTCAACTGCGCCGGGGGACTGAACCATCGCTCCCATGAGCTCAGCCCGATTTTCCGCCTTTTCATGAGTGTTTTCACCGCTCTGGCGGCTTCTCCGGTGACGGGGCCGTTTTTGTTTGATCGGGTGCGGCAGCGGCAGCGTATCCGCGCAACTCTCAAGCAGGTGTACCGTAACCCCGCCGCCATTACCGATGAGCTGGTGGAGATTCTGTATGCCCCTTCCTGTGATGTGGGCGCTCAGCAGGTGTTTGCCTCGATTCTTACCGCTCCCCCCGGCCCGACTCCCGAAGCCCTATTGCCTCAGGTGCGCTGTCCGCTGTTGGTGCTCTGGGGAGAAGGGGATCCCTGGACGCCCATTCAACGGGGTCGCGGCTTTCAAAACCATGTGCAAGGGATCGACTACCAGTTCTTGCCCATTCCCAATACAGGCCATTGCCCCCACGACGAGCGCCCAGAGGTGGTCAACCCTCTGATTTTGGGCTGGCTGCCCAGGGCCTTTGCGGCGGTCTAAGCTTTTTTGGAGGTTCCTTTGCCGGAGAGGCCCAACCAACCTCGGATTTTGGCCATCCAGACTTGAAGGGGTGAAGGCTGGGGACGGATCGCCACCTGGATCGGCTCGTCCTGAAAGTCCTTGTCCTTGAGGCGAAACCCAAACTCCAGGTCATCTTTCACCTTGCCGAGACGGGGAAACAGCCTGACGGCTGCTTTTTTGAGTTCTTCCTCGTTTTGGAAAATGGCCTGGTGAATGGCGCTGGAACGCCCCACTGCCAGGGATCCCACCGGCAGCCAAGGGTTGGGCTGGCCAGGCGCGGGCTGGCGACGGCGGGCAAAGATGTTGAACTCCGGCATCCCCTTGGCTTTCAGCTCGTCGTACCGTTTGGCGGCTTCCTTGCGCTTGGCAGTGTTGGAGCTGGCCGGTTTTTTCTCAGGCTTGGATTTGCGGAAACCCTTAGACTGACTCATACTTGGGCTGACAAGAGGGGGGGTTTTTGCAGCTTAGCGCAGATTGGATCCCCTTCTCTGCTGGGGATCCCTTGTCCTCATTGTCCGTAGCCGGCGTGCTATACTTGTTGAGCTTCGGCGGGCGGTTAAAGGGGCCTGTCAGTCGGGATGTAGCGCAGCTTGGTAGCGCACTTCGTTCGGGACGAAGGGGTCGCAGGTTCGAATCCTGTCATCCCGATGGCTTTAAAGTTCACTGAGCTCTCAACTTAATCTTGGGGGTTTAATTTTGGGGGTGTAGGTGACGCAGCCAGGCATTGACGTTGACCCGAATTCGCTGCCCAACCTGTAAGAGGCGGTGCAGGTTTTCGGCAGAAATGTCTCGGCAGTCTTCTTGGGGCCAAGCTGGGCAACGCGGGCCAATTTGACGCTCCAGCGCTGTCAGATAGAGCTCTTGCAGGCGATCCAAGTTGATGGGCAGGCGCAGGTCTGCAGCCAATTGCAGCCATTCTTCCAGGTTGTAGAGCTGTTCGCCGAAGGTCTCCGGCTCAAAAGCGTGGGCAAGGTGCCACATCCCCCGCTGCAGGAGCCGATCCAGAACCCGGGCTGCCTCTTCCCGCCGCAACTGACACCCCAACTGCTCGGCCTCGCGCACAATTGCCCGCAATTCCAGCAGGTGATCCCGCTTGCCCTCTTCCATTTCCATCGCCCGCAAACTGGTCAACAGGCGTTGGTTGAGGGTGATCTGAGCGGCAGCCAACAACTCTTCCGGGATCGGCAGGCCGTCGGCCCGAAAGGCCATCAAGACCCCGTAATTGTCCAGGTAGGTTTGGCGGTAGAGCTGGGCCAGGCGGTCTAGGGTATCTTGAGTGAGCCAGCGCATCATCTGCTGCCGATCTTCGTCGTCGAGGGCGTTCAAGTCGAAGGTTTCCGGCCCAAATAGGTCTTGCAGGGTCAGGATCATCTGGATCCGACTGTGGGATCCGGCCAGCAGCCGCGCTTTTATCTGCTCGTAGATGCGCCGCCCGGCAAACGGCTTGACGCCACATTGAAAGTCCCAGCCGCCGAGATGGAGCATGGCGTAGATCAGGTCGTGCTCTTCGCGGGTGGTGGGAAAAGTGAGCTTCACCCGCCCGATGGCCAGTGTCGACCCGCCTATCGTCAGGCGCTCTTGATCCACTTGATCCAGCACATATCCTTGGGAACGGGGGATCCCGTTAAACAGGGAAAACATGGCGTGCTGAGCCACCAGCCGTTGCGGGCTGATCAAGCTGGGGCGCACCAAGGCGCAATAGACCCCCTTGCCGTCTCTGTAGAGGTCGAGGTTGCTGGGGGCCTTGCTCAGGCGCTGCAAAAACTCCTCTTCTAGGTTGACATCCGCCACTGCTGCTGCCAACTGGATAGCCCGTGCCGCGTAACGCAGGATCTGCACCCCTTCAGGACGGGATAGCTCCTCGAAAAACCAGCCACAACTGGTGAACATCAACTGGCTGTAGCGCTGCATCTCCAACAGGCGCAGCACTTGCACCCGATCTTCGGCGGTGAGGCGGTGGCTTTGGTGCTCCTGCAAAAAGGCATCACAGCGCTCCCGATCCAAAATCACCTCGATGTAACGATCCCGCGCCAGCCAGGGATCCCGCAGGTAGGCTCTGGCCTCCGTCTCGTAGATCTCGGCCAGCTGATCCCGCAGCCAGTTGAGGGCCTCCCGCAGCGGTTGCCGCCAGCGTTGGTGCCACCCTCCCACCGCTCCGCAGCCACAGTCTCGCGACCACCGTCCTACCCCGTGGGCGCAGCTCCAGGCGGTGACCGGTTTCAGTTGCACCTCCCAAGTGGGGGGATGTTGGCTGAGAAAATGGCTGTAGTTGCCCACCTGCCAGCCCCGGCGGGGAAATTCCTCGCAAAAGGCATAGGCCAGCGTGCGTTCTACACCCCGCTTGTGGTGGCCAAAAGTCTCGCCATCGGTGGCACAGTTGATCAGATAGGCTTCCCCCTCTTTGTCCGGGCGCAGAGCGGAACGGATCCGCTCCGCCAGCGAATAAGTACTGTAAACGATATCCCCAAAGCCCAAGTCACGGGAAATGGGGCCATCGAAAAAGAAAATATCCAAGTACCCCTCCCGATCGGGGGTAAAGCAGCGGTAGGGCCGACGGGGATCGATCTGGCCTTGGCTGACATCGATCCACTCCGTTTGTCCCAAGGGGCGAATGCGCTGCGCTTGGCTGGGGGCCAAAATGACGAAGCGGATCCCACATTCGACCAAGGCCGTGACCGTTGCTGCATCAATGGCGGTTTCGGCCAGCCACATGCCCTGGGGATGGCGCCCGAAGCGGTGTTGGAAATCGGCAATTCCCCAGCGGATCTGGGTGTACTTGTCTCGCTCGTTGGCCAGGGGCAGGATGACGTGGTTGTAGACTTGGGCGATGGCATTGCCATGACCCTCCAGCCGCTCAGCGCTGAGACGGTCGCCGGCCAAAATGCGTTGGTAAACTTCAATGTCATGCTCCTCTAGCCAAGAGAGGAGAGTAGGGCCGAAGTTAAAGCTCAAGAATTCATAGTTGTTGACAATGCGCACCACCCGTCCTTGGTCGTCCAGAACGCGGGCAAAGGCGTTGGGGCGGTAACATTCCGCCCAAATGCGCTCGTTCCAGTCGTGAAAGGGGCTGGCGCTCGGCTGTCGCTGAATGCGGTTGAGGCAGGGATCCTCTCGGGGCGGCTGATAGAAATGGCCGTGCAACACCACGTACGGCCGCGCAGAGGAAAGCTCAGCAGCACCTGCCGGAGAAGGAGCCGCTTGCATCGGCGGGTCGGAGACCAAATCGCTGTGCCCTGACTGTGCCGCTGGCCTATCGGAATTTTTGGAGCCACTCGGCATCATGAGATTACACTCCTTTTAGAGGCCTCCAACTGGGTTACAGGGGAAGGCAATGTTAACTTAAGTTCATATCCATACGTTACAGCGATCCCCGATCTGCAACGGTGAATGTAAAAGATTCAGTTGGAAATTTGACAGGGAACAAACATCGGTCAGTAATCTTTGCGTTTTCCTCACAACAGAAGGGATCCCGGGACTTAGCGGGTGGGGGCCGATCTGCCGGTGGCCATTTCCCACGCCGAACAACCCGTTTGAGGTCAGGCTCCCATTGGAATCCCGGTGGATCCCCAGCTCGAACTCACATTCCGGTCCAGTGCCACCAGGCCCAGCCCAGCCCCATTAGCAGCGCCGTTATCCCATAGAGGGATCCCACCACCTGCACCTCCGACCAGCCCCCCAGCTCCAGATGGTGGTGCAAGGGCGACATGCGCAACAGCCGTCTGCCTGTGCCGGTTTTGCGTTTGGTGTATTGGAAGTAGCCCACCTGCAGCATCACCGACAGTGCCTCTGCCACCAGCACTCCCCCCATCAGGGCCAAGGCCCAGAGCTGATCCCCCAGCAGCGCCAACCCGGCCAGAGCGCCCCCCAACCCCAGGGATCCGGTATCGCCCATGAACAGCCGTGCCCGGTGGTGGTTGTGAACCAGGAACCCCAAGCAGGCACCGCTCAAGGCGAAGGCCAACACCGATAGCTCTGGATCCCTGTGAAGGAGCCCCAGCCCAATCAGCAGGATGGCCACCACCCCTGCCGCCAAGCCGTCCATACCATCGGTGAGGTTTACGGCATTATTGGTGCCCACCAACACAAACAGGGCCAAGGGCCAGAACAGCCAGCCCAGAGAGAGGGTGCCTATCCCCGGCAAGGTCAGACTGGTCGGGATCCCCTGCCAGGCCAGGTAGACACAAAACCCAAGGGCAACTCCCACCTGGAGCAACAGCTTGTGTTTGGGAGACAACCCCTTGTTGGATTGCTGTCGGATCACCAGCCAATCGTCCAGCCAGCCGACAAAGCTGTAGGCCAGCGTGAGCAGCGCGACGGCCAGCCAATGGGGATCCCAGCCGCTCCAGATCCCCGCCACCAGCAGCCCCACGGGCAAAAAGCTGATCCCGCCCATGGTGGGTGTGCCTGCTTTTTTCTGGTGGGATTGGGGCCCCTCCTGGCGGATCACTTGCCCCGCCTTCCAGCGCCGCAACCCGGGGATGAGCAGGGATCCCAGCAGGGCCGAACCCAACGCGCTCAATCCAAAAGGAACGACCACCTGGGGGCGGATCCCGATCACAAGGGTCGAGAGGGCCAAACCCAGCCCCAGCGAGAGCGCCATCCCGCCCCACTCTGTTTCTTCCACCTCCAGATCGGGAAGGGTATCCGCATCCACCCTTTCTGAACCCCTCACACCCTCAACCTCTAGACTTCAGAAAACTCCGGCAGGCAGAGCCCAAGAAAACTCTATCCTGCCAGAGCTCAGAGGCGAAAGCTATGGTGATTTCAGGTTAGGGTGAGATGCCTAGGCTACGGAGAAAAGCCCCATAGCTCTATGCATTATTGCTCCGCAACGCTGACGCGACGACGCGACTGCGGGACGACGCGATGACGGAACCAACGTTTTCGGTGGGGGTGCGGTGTCCCAGTTTGAATTGAAATGGCCATAGTTGGTGGGGATCCCTTCAATAGGGCCACTTCCAGTTGCGCACCTCCGGCAGATCTTCCCCGTGTTTGCAGATGTACTGCTTGTGCTCCACCAGCTTGTCCCGGATAAGCTGCTGGACGTGATCCCGCCGGTACTTGAAGCGATCCACCCGCTCCAAGACGTCGTTGGCCAAGTTAAAGCGATCCACCTGGTTGAGAACGCACATGTCGAAGGGGGTGGTGGTGGTGCCTTCCTCCTTGTAGCCGCGCACGTGCAGGTTGTGGTGGTTGGGACGGCGGTAGGTGAGGCGGTGGATGAGCCAAGGATAGCCGTGGAAGGCAAACACGATGGGCTTGTCGGGGGTGAAGATACTGACAAACTCCTTGTCGCTAATGCCGTGGGGGTGTTCGCTGGGCGGCTGCAGCTTCATTAGGTTCACCACGTTCACCACCCGGATCTTGATCTCCGGCAGGTGCTGCCGCAAAAAGTCCACCGCCGCCAGGGTTTCCATGGTGGGCACATCGCCGCAGCAGGCCATCACCACATCCGGCTCTGAACCCTGATCGTTGCTGGCCCATTCCCAGATGCCCAAGCCCTGGGTGCAGTGCTTGATGGCCGCATCCATATCCAGGTACTGCAGGGCCGGCTGTTTGCCTGCCACGATCACGTTCACGTAGTGGCGACTGCGCAGACAGTGGTCGGCCACCGAGAGCAAAGTATTGGTATCCGGGGGCAGGTAGACGCGGATGATTTCGGCCTTTTTGTTGACCACGTGATCCAAAAAGCCGGGATCCTGGTGGCTGAAGCCGTTGTGATCCTGCCGCCACACATGGGAAGTCAGCAGGTAGTTGAGGGAAGGGATGGGCCGCCGCCAAGGAATGTGACGGGTGGTTTTCAACCATTTGGCGTGTTGGTTGAACATGGAGTCCACCAGGTGGATGAAGGCTTCGTAACAGGAAAAGAACCCGTGTCGCCCGGTCAACAGGTAGCCTTCTAGCCAGCCCTGACAGACGTGCTCGCTGAGGATCTCCATCACCCGTCCATCTGGGGAGAGGTGCTCGTCGCAATCGTAGATGGGAGCTACCCAGGTGCGGTCGCTGGCCTCAAACACAGCATCCAAGCGGTTGGAAGCGGTTTCATCGGGGCCAAAGAGGCGGAAGTTGTGGGGGTTGAGCTTCATCACATCCCGCAGAAATTGCCCCAGAACTCGGGTGGCTTCGGCCTCGGTGGTGCCGGGGCGGGGGACAGGCACGGCGTAGCGACGGAAATCCGGCATTTTCAGCTCCCGCGTCAGCAGGCCGCCGTTGGCGTGGGGCAAAGCCCCCATGCGTTTTTCCCCTTTGGGGGCCAGCTCTTGCAGCTCCGGCAGCAGACGGCCATTTTCATCGAAAAGTTCTTCCGGCTTGTAGCTGCGCATCCAGTCTTCCAGAGCTTTGAGGTGATCGGGTTTTTTGGCCAGATCCGCCAGGGGCACTTGGTGGGAGCGCCAGAAATCTTCCACCTTTTTGCCGTCCACCTCTTTGGGGCCGGTCCAGCCTTTGGGGGTGCGCAGGATGATCATCGGCCATTGGGGACGAGTGGGATCCCCTTTGCTGCGGGCATGCTGCTGGATTTCTTGGATCTCGTGGATCACCGTGTCCAAAGTGGCGGCCATCAACTGGTGCATCTCTGCCGGCTCGCAGCCTTCTACGAAGTAGGGTTTGTAGCCGTAGCCCACAAACAGATTTTGCAGCTCGTCACGGCTGAGGCGGGCCAAAACGGTGGGATTGGCGATCTTGTAGCCGTTCAGGTGCAGAATCGGCAGCACTGCTCCGTCGTGGATGGGGTTGAGGAACTTGTTGGAATGCCAGGAAGCGGCCAAGGGGCCGGTTTCCGCTTCTCCATCCCCCACCACACAGGCCACCAGCAGATCGGGGTTGTCGAAGGCCGCCCCAAAGGCGTGGGCCAGGGCATAGCCCAGTTCTCCCCCCTCGTGGATGGAGCCAGGGGTTTCCGGAGCCACGTGGCTGGGCACGCCGCCGGGGAAGGAGAATTGCTTGAACAGCTTGCGCATGCCTTCGGCGTCTTGGCCGATGTTGGGATACACCTCGCTGTAGGTGCCTTCCAAGTAGGTGTTGGCCACCAGAGCAGGGCCACCGTGGCCGGGGCCGGTGATGTAGAGGATGTTGAGGTTTTCCCGTTTGATGATGCGGTTGAGATGCACGTAGATGAAGTTCAACCCGGGTGTGGTGCCCCAGTGCCCCAGCAGGCGTGGCTTCACATGTTCCAGTTTCAGGGGTTCTCGCAGCAGCGGGTTGTCCATCAAATAGATTTGCCCGACCGACAGATAGTTGGCGGCCCGCCAGTAGGCATCCATTTTGCGAAGCTCGTCGGCGGTGAGCGGTTTTGTCGAGAGCTGTTCTGCCAGAACCATAGCTGTACCCCATAGGTATCTCTACTCCTATGGTGATCCGGGTTTGCCCAATTGCCGGGGGATCTTGGGATTCCTTTGGATTTGGCTCATTGGGTGAGCGGTAGGCACCTGTTACCACCACCAGGGCTTGATCGGGGTGCCGTCGGGAAAGATCAGGCCGGCAATCCGGGATCCGCTGTGCTTTAACCCTTCGATCTGAGCTCCTTCCAGGTTGGCTTGGGTTAGGTTGGCCCCGCTGACATCGGCCCGCCGCAGGTTAGCCCCCTGAAACTGGGCCTGACGCAGCTCGGCGCCGCTGAGATTGGCCCCTTCCAGGTCGGCATTTTGCAAGTTGGCCCCCCGCAAGTCCGCCCGCTGTAGGTTGGCTCCCCCCAAGTCTGCTCCCTCTAGGTTGGATCCACGCAGATCCGCCCGGTTCAGATCCGCTCCCCTCAGCCGGATCTGACAGAGCACCAGTTCCCGCAGATCGGCTTTGCTCAGGTCTTGGCCGGAGAAATCCTGTCCCTGTCCCCCCCAATTCTGCAACTGCCAGATGTGGCGCACCCGTTCTTCTAGGTGGGTCTCTTCCGAAAGCTGGGATCCCCGCAGGCTGGTGCCGCTAACTTTTACCCCCCTCAGGTCGGATCCCCGCAGGTCGGCTCCCTGTAAGTCGGCTCCGCTCAGCTTGGCCCCTTGCAAATCCGCTTGGCGCAAATCCGTTTGCCGCAGCCGGGCGCCGTTGAAGTTGCAAAAGCGCAAGTTGGCCCGCCTCAGGTTGGCCTCCCACAGGTTGATCCCCCCCAGCCGTGCTTCTTGAAGGTCGGCTCCCTCCAGGTCTGCATAGGCAAAATCCCGCTCCCCCCGCCGATAGGCCACGATCACCCCTTGCGCTCCCCCCACCGGGCGAAAAGGGCTGTAGGTGCGACAGGCCCGTTCTGCCTCCGGCTGGCCAAGCTGAGACAACAGCCGCCAAGCTTCCAGCCGCACCGCCCAAGAGCTGTTGCCGGCGAGGGCTGCAATGAGTTCGGCCAGGCCCGCCGACCCGTACTGCAGCAACTGGGATAGCGTGGCTAAGCGCACGGCTTCATCGCTATGGGCGAGTCGTCGCCGCGCCCCCTCGAGACCTCCCAGCACTAAGGCATGGGCCGGGGCGCTCCCGGTTGCCGTTTGCCCCCCCAACACCAGATCCCAAGGTTGGGGCCGGGATCCCTGGTCAGTCCTGACAGCCGGCTGAGGCTTACCTACCATGGGCGGATGCCGATGGGCCTAGCTATACCCAACGCCCCACCACCACGCGGATGGTGCCATCCTCCAGCACTTCTTCGGCCTCGATGGTATAGCCCTGCTCACGGGCTGAGCGCAGCAAACTTTTGTGGGCGTAGCGCTGCAAAATCGGCTCCAGGAAGGTCTTGGGATCGATGCCCGCCCCCCACAGATCGGCCACCAGCTCGTAGTGATCCCCGTTGCGACGAAACCCGATGTCGAAGCCATTTTTCTGACGGATCACCAGATCGGCGCGGGTGCGGTTCCAGAGATAGCCCCGCAGGCTGGCATTCCGCTGCACGGCGTAGCCCAATTCCTTCAGGGTCTCTTCCAGGAGATCGGCGTCTTTGATTTGCACTTGCAGGGTGGTGAAGTGAGACATGGCCCTTCCAATCCTTTGACCGATGGAGACCGGATCCTCACTATAAAGCGCCCTTGGGGTGGTGGAAGAAATGTAAACCATCCTGCGGTGGGTCGAGCGAGCGGAACGCAGCTCCCCCTTTCTCCCGCAGGAGTGCAACACACCTGGGCCTGGAGGATCGCTGGGCTGGCCTGACCTGCCTTCTTATGTAGGCGCGCGCTGCGGCATTCGCGATAGCGGTACGGAGCACCAAGGCTGAGGCATCCGCGCCTAGCGTGTTCGGTGATACAGAAATCTTAGATCTGCATCTAGTGTCCAAAGTCGAGTATTGGCGATAACTTCCACTAGGTTTAGAGGCAGAAGCAAAAACCTGTCCCACAGGGATCCGTCCTCATCTGTTTCCGGCTGAGGTTGTCGGCGATGACGTGCCAAATTCACCTCAAGGCATTCCAAAAACCTGCTGATGAACCTTTCTATTCCCTGCCGAGCAAGCTCTTCCGATAGTTCTGCAAACAGAAATATCCATTTCTAGTTCTAACAAAATGAGTGAAAAAATTTGCTTTCTTAGCTTATGAGCAATCTGATTTGGCATCAAAAACTTGTTGATTGTTTAGAACAATCTTTCGTAACTTTCCTAAGCCTTAAATCCAGGCTTATGAAATGGTTAATTTCTCGGCCACCCTTTTAGTAGAGTTTTTAATCGACAAAATGGGCAGCTAGACGCTCCTAATAGAGTCTAGTGAGCCAGACTCAATAAATTTAGTGAGTCAAACACCGAGTTCTGGATTAGATTTTTCGAAGTCAAAGCCTTTACGAAAAGGCTTTTGTGCTGGTATGAATAAGGTGCTGTTTGCAGAAAGGTCAGCTTCGTGTGTAGGAAGAGGGCCCGATGCAGCAGGAGAAGTAGAGATTCTGACAGGACATGAATTTATGGTGTGGGGTTTGATATGTCAGAAAGTCTTGACTTGCAAGATGCGGTGGGGCGTTTCTTGAAGACGATTGGCCGCTACTCGTTGCTCACCGCTGAAGAAGAGCTCCGCCTGGCTCACCAGGTGCAGCGGATGGTGACGCTCTTGGAGCAACGGCAGCCCCATGAGTCTGTGGAAGGTTGGAGCCAGCGGCTGGGGATCCCCTTGGCAGAGCTGCAGCAGATCCTGCGGCAGGGGGAAGCAGCCAAGAAACGAATGGTGGAGTGTAACCTCCGCTTGGTGGTGTCGATTGCCAAGCGCTATCGCAATCGCGGCTTGCCGTTTCTGGATCTGATTCAGGAAGGCACCATCGGCCTCACCCGCGCCGTGGAAAAGTTCGATCCCACCCGTGGTTACAAGTTCTCCACCTATGCCACTTGGTGGATCCGGCAAAGTGTGAACCGGGGCATCCAGAACAAGGGGCGGATGATCCGTCTGCCGGCCCACATGTACGAAAAAGTCTCCCAGGTGAAGCGGCGCTACCGCGAGTTATCTGCCGAAAGGGGATCCCGCCCCCAGGCAGAAGAAGTTTTTGATTCTCTGGATATCGGCGATAACTACCGGGAGCTGATCACCCGCCACATGGCAGAGATGCGTTCCTTGAACGTGGGGGTAGGGGATGAAGACGGCACCGAGCTGCAGCACTTTATCCCAGATGAAGACAACGACCCTGTCGAACACCTAACCCAGGTTGCCCATCGAGAGGAAGTCCGCGCGCTGGTGGGCCAACTGAGCGAACGAGAACGACAGGTGATCGTGGCTCGCTATGGGCTGGATGGATCGAGGGGCCTAACGCTGCGGGAAATTGGGGAGCACATCGGCCTTTCGCGAGAGCGAGTCCGACAAATTGAGCGGCGGGCCTTGCGGAAATTGCGGCGGCTGCAGCAGGAATACTCCACGCCCAAAGCTGCCAAACCCTGGGTTAACGGGAACCTGTAACCGTTTGCGTCAGCGGTGCGCAGCACTGTAGAAAGGTTTTTTCACCACTTCGGCAGGCTGGCGCTGCCCCCGAATTTCAATTTCCAGCCGGGATCCCACCTTGGCCCAAGCCGGAGCGACATAGCCCAAGCCGATGCCGTAGCCCAAACTGGGAGAATGGGTGCCGCTGGTTACCCGTCCGATCGGCTCAGGGGAGTTGGGAGCGTAGATGGCATAGCCGCTGCGGGGGATGGCCGGATGCAGCATGCGAAACCCCACCAGGTGGCGAGGGATCCCTTGCTGCCGTTGGCTTTCGATGGCGGGCTTGCCGATGTAGTCCCCTGGGTTGTTCACCAACCAGCCCAAGCCGGCTTCTAAGGGAGTGGTGCTCTCGTCCATGTCCTGCCCGTAAAGATGGAAGGCAGCCTCCAGGCGCAGGGTATCGCGGCAGCCCAGCCCACAGGGTTGTACGCCGGCCTGAATCAGTTGCTCCCAAAGGCGGATGCCGTCTTCGGGGCTGAGCATGACTTCAAAGCCATCTTCTCCGGTGTAGCCGGTGCGGGCCACGAAGATAGACTCTCCCAAGGCTCCCGCCGCTCCGGCAAACTGACCGTGCTGAAACCGGCGCAAAGCCTTCAGGGATCCCTCCAAAAAGGGCTGGAGAACCTGTTCGGCTGCCGGCCCCTGCACCGCCAACAGAACCTGAGCATCGGAGTGATCCTGCAGGTTAACTCCGGGGATCCCTTGGAAGTGGTGGTTGAGCCAATCCCAATCCTTCTGCCGGGTGGCTGCATTGACGATCACGCTCCAGTGCTCCAGCTCACCCTCCGGTGGATGCCGGTAGAAGATGACATCATCCAAAATGCCCCCCAGTGGATTGAGCAGGACGGTGTACCGACCAGATCCCACAGGAACGGCGCTCAGATCGCTGGGAACCAGACGGCTGAGGTGGGATCCCAGCTCCGGCCCCCAGAGGGTGAACTTGCCCATGTGGGAAATGTCGAATATCCCCACCCTCTCCCGCACTGCCCGATGTTCTGCTATCACTCCCCGATACTGCAGCGGCATTTCCCAGCCGGCAAAAGAGACAAATCGCGCCCCCAAAGCTTGATGAAGGGAGAACAAGGGGGTGCGTTGCAGAGGCGTTTGGCTCATCAAGGGATCCTCAGCGGTCTAAAGACTAAAAGGTCAAAGACTAAAATAAGTGCAGCATCGCCCATTTCTCGGAGCTTGTGCCATGCGCCTTCTCCACACCATGATCCGCGTCGGCAACCTGGAGCGCTCCCTGCGGTTTTACCGAAAAAACGCCGTAAAGCCCTGCCCTTGAGGGTAGGGATGTAAGGCGCAGACCGTTTTATCCCTTCAGGAACGCTGTTCGCGGTAGCGGTGCGTAGCACTTTAAAATAGCAATATGTTGGTCAGAGAAGCCAAGCTGCTCAACGGCACAGCAGAGCAGTACCAAGCTCTGGATGAAGCCATTCGCACTGCGCAGTTTGTGCAAAACAAGTGTCTACGGTACTGGATGGATAACCGGGGCGCGACCAAAGCGGTTCTGTATTCCCTCTGCAAGGACTTGGCCAAAGAGTTCCCCTTCGCCCGCCAGCTCAACTCTGCCGCCCGTCAAGCTAGTGCCGAAAGAGCTTGGTCTGCCCTCTCCAACTTCTACCGCCGTTGCAAGAACAAAGAGCCAAGGAAAGGCTATCCGCAGTTCAAGAAGAACTGTCGGTCGGTCGAGTACAAGCTGTCCGGCTGGAAGCTGTCTCCTGACGGCATGTCCATCACGTTCACCGACGGCTTCAACGCAGGAACATTCGCCTTGTACTGCAACGGAGAGGCAAGGCGGTTGATTCTTGAATCCAAGATCAGTCGGGTGCGGGTGATACGTCGAGCAGATGGGTACTATGCCCAGTTCTGCTTGGATGTGGAGCGCAAGGAGCAGGGAGAATACACAGGCAATGTTATTGGCGTTGACTTGGGCTGGAAGGCTTTCTACACTGACCAGCACGGCAACAAGCTGGAGTGTCCAAAGTTTCTCAGACGCAGCGAAAGGAGGTTAAAGCAGCACCAGCGCAGATTAAGTCAGTATCGGGAGGAATACACAACTTCACTTGCCTTGTGATATAATAATAATACTGCGGACACCAGAAACGGTTGTTTAAGGCACTGGTAACGGTCGATTGGGGGTGTCGTAAACCATCCCAGAGGTCCGTGGTTAGTTTACTAACTGCAGGGCTACTAAAAGCCTACTCTGTACCGCGAAGCAGTCAGGGTCGGGTAGTTTACTTGGCGGATCCCCCTACAGTCAACTGGCCCAGCACGTTGATATCAAAGGTGAAATTAATCGTCACCGAGTTGCCCTCGTAAGCCTCAGGCAGGGGCAGGAAGGGAGCTGCCCTCTGGATAGCCGTCAGCGCTGCATCGTCTGTTTGTTGGCTGCCAGACGTGCGCCCCAGGCGAATGCTCTGCAGATCGCCAGCTCGACCCACCGTAAAAATCACCACCGTGCGACGCGAGGTGCCGGTCTGTCCAGGGATCCAATTTTGCTCCACTTTCCGCTGCAAAGCGGCCAGCCAAGGACCCCAATCCACATTGGCCCGCGCTGCCACACTGGGGGGATTGGGAGCGGATTGGGTGGGGTTGGCCAATCCACTAGCTCCACTGCCCTGGATCCCGGCCCCATTGCTGGGAGCAGAAGCACTGACCGGAGGTCCCAACTGGGAAGAATCAGAGGGCCGCTGGGCGGGAAGAACCTCTGTCACCGGTTGCGGAGCGGGCGGAACGGGAGCCAATTGGCTGGGATCCGAAACCCGCTCGCTTGGCTGTATGGGCAAGGGCTCCGCAGTCGGCGGGGGAGTGGGCCTTGGGGAGGGAGCAGCCGCCACAGGCGGTGGAGTTTGGGTCGGAGTAGGTCTGGGGACAGGCGTGGGAGGGGGCGGTGCCGCAGTCGGGGTCGCGGTGGGCTGAGGGGGAGCGGGGGTTGGGGTAGGCGTGGGCTTGGGTGGAGGGGTTGGAGTTGGGGTTGCCAGGGCAACTGCAGCCGGGGCAGGTGGTGGTGGAACAGGGGCAGGCGGTGGCGGTGGTTGGGGTCTTGGCGGCGGCGGCGGAGGGGCCTCCTGGGGAGGGGCGGCCTGAGATTGAGGTGGACTGCCTTGAGACGGAGGGGCTTCTACCCGCTCACCCCCATCGCGGGAATCAACTTCTGAAACCAGATCTGCTTCCTCTGGGGGCTGCAGATCTTCTGGATCCAGAAGGATAAACTCAATGGCTTCTTGTTCTGGCTCGCGAGTGAGCCAAAGCCGCCCCAAGTGGAGCAATCCCAGCAGCACCAGCACGTGCAGCAGCAGCGACAGCGCCACCATCCAAAAAAAGTTGCGAGATTCATCCTCGCGGCGGCGCTGCTCAATCCAGATGCTGGTCATAGCCAAGATTGCCCTTTCCTTTCTTCAACGCTCTCAACACACCGAGTTGTCTGTTGCAGACTGGGCCACGGGGGTAACACCCCAGCTAGTGTTATAGCATCCGAGCAGTTGGCACTCCTGCGCAAAGGCGTATAGTCTATCTCGGGCTCGGGAAGGGATCCCACCTTGCAGCAGCTCTAAGATCGCCTACCTTGAAAAGAGCGGGGATCCCATTAGCCGGGGAAAAGCCCCACAGCTCGGGGTGCTGGCTCTGATGTTGGCTGGTGGGGCACTTTTGGTGGCTTTTTAGGAGCGACGTTATGGAACCCATCCGCTTTCATCTGGCCTTTCCAGTTGCCGATATTGCCTTGGCCAAGGCCTACTACGGCGATGGCTTGGGCTGTGAGATCGGTCGAGAAACCTCTGCTGCCGTTATTTTTAACCTGTACGGCCATCAACTGGTGGCCCACCTCACCCACGAAGAGCTGACGCCCCAGCGGGGCATCTACCCTCGTCATTTTGGCCTGATCTTCCCTACCCAAGGGGATTGGCAGGCGCTGGCCGACCGTGCCTTGGCGCGGGCCTTGCCCTTTTATCAAGAGCCGCGCTGGCGCTTTGTTGGCACCCCCTTGGAGCATGGCACCTTCTTTTTGCAGGATCCCTTCCATAACCTGCTGGAGTTTAAGTACTACCGCAACGCTTCCGCCATTTTCGGGGAGCGGGAATTGGCCTTGGTCGGGGACAGTGCTTCCCACCGCTCGCGCGAACGATCCCCGGCCCGCTCAAGTGGCATGTAGTGCAAACAGGAGGAACCTTTGGCCACTCAACCCCTGCGTTCTGGCCCTGCGCGCGGCCCTATCTGGCAGATGGATTTCAACGCCGTCCCCCTGCGGGATGAGCAGAACCGAAGGGTTTGGGAGCTGTTGGTATGCGATCCCACCGGCCGGTTTCGCCAAGCGCAGTATTGCAGTAACCAAGAGGTGAATAGCACCTGGGTGGCACGACAGTTGCGGAGCTACCTCGAAGCGGCTCCCCAGCCTCCCTCGGCCATTCGTGTGTTTCGAGCCCGCATGAGTTCCATCCTGCAACGGGCCTGCGATGCGGTTGGGATCCCGATGCTGCCCAGTCGTCGCGTTTACACCCTCAAAGCTTGGATGCGAGAACGGGCAGAGCAGGTTTACCCTCAAGAGACTCAGTTTACCTACAGCCCCGAACCTCCTGTGGATCCGGATCCGCCGGATCCCATCCGTCTGCCGGACAAGTTGCAGGGAGAACGCTGGGCCTTCGTGACCTTGCGAGCTGAGGATCTGCGGGAAGCCGACGCCTGGCCGATAGAATTTGGCGAGCTTTTTCCGGTTGCCTGGGACACTTTGACGCCCGACACATTGGCACCAGTGGTGCGGAGCACCCTCATTCCCGGCTTGGTGATTACCTCGCAGCGGGCTTTGCCGATGGCAGCCTGGATGAGCGGTATGGAACCCGCCTACTTGAGTGTGGCAGACGGACGGCTACTGCTCGAGGCGGGCCTCAACGATTGTTATCTGTTTGCACAATTGAGAGATGAAACACTGCGAACAGAGGCAGAAGTCTTTGCCCAGCGCCAGCAGCAGGCCCAGGGGCTCCACTTTCTTGCCATTCAAACCGATCTTAGGGCCCAGTCTTTCGCCGGCTTCTGGCTGATGCAACATCCGCTGTAAGTAGCAGCCGTTACAGCCTGTTTGTAAATTACAGTCATTTCAAACTAGATTGAGACACTCCCCAAACGCTCCGCGCCGCTGCCGCGACCACCCCCAGCTCCTCTCCCAGAGGGAGAGGGGAGTTAGAGACCAATGCGACAGAAATGTTTCATTACCTGTTTAAAAAATGACTACACTACTTGAAATGACTGCGTTTTCGATTCAAACTAGGGCCCTGCATCCGCACCCAAAACCTTGAATGCGCAGGGCCAGAAGGCTTTTCAAGGACTCCGTCCCGCTGGCGCGATCAGTGGCCTAGGCGTCTCACCCTAACTTGAAACCACCATATCGCCAAAGTCGCCAAAGAGAGAAGGGATCCTCACTAGGAAAACACAGCCTCCAGCGCCTGCAAGGTCTTTCTCACCTTGGCCTGGGCTGCCTCCACCTCGGGTTGGTCATAGGCTTTGGCGGCAAAGTCTAGTTGTTCTAAGCTGCGGCCCATCTCCTTAGCCAGGCGCAGCACTTCCCGCTTTTGTTTATCTGGCAGGGTAGCCGCCAGGCCGGTCAAGGTCTTACGAGTGAGTCCCATCGGCCCGTGGATGTAGGAGCGGATCTCCAACCAGTCCTCCGCCTCCACCAGGCTTTGCAGCCGCTCTACCTGTTGCTCCAGTTGTTGCAGCTCTCGGGGCAGGCCAGCAGCCGCTTGCACAGAAAGGGATCCCAGCCACAGCCCCAATGTCAGGATGGCAACCAGCAACACACTCCGCCAGCGACAGATCATCACATACCTCCCACATGCCTGCAACAGGCTTGACTTCTTGGCCATGATTGCCATCAGCTTTTTGGCAATCATTTGGTAATCAAATGAATAGTTTACCCGCTGGCTGCACCTCAGCCCCTTGGCTGCCTCTCGAAGAGCACAGCAAATCGGTTAGGCTAGGGATGTAAAAGAATGTAAATGGCACTCTCATGCAACGCATCATCCTCATGACCGGCAAGGGTGGAGTCGGCAAAACCTCGATGGCGGCGGCGACCGGCTGGCGTTGTGCCGAGATTGGCCTGAAAACTTTGGTGCTGAGCACAGATCCGGCCCACTCTCTGGCCGATAGCTTCGATCAGCCCTTGGGCCATGAGCCGGTCGAGGTCAAACCTAACCTTTGGGGGGCGGAGCTGGACGCCCTCAACGAACTGGAGCTGAATTGGGGATCCGTCAAAACCTACATTACCCAGGTGTTGCAGGCGCGAGGGCTAGATGGGGTGCAGGCACAGGAGCTGGCGATTTTGCCAGGGATGGATGAGATCTTTGCCCTAGTGCGGGTGAATCGCCATTACGACGAAGGCAAGTTCGATGTGTTGATCATCGACTCGGCCCCTACAGGCACGGCCCTGCGCCTCTTGAGCCTGCCGGATGTTTCTGGCTGGTACATGCGCAGGTTCTACAAACCCCTGCAGGGGCTGGCGCAAATGCTGCGTCCTATTGCCGAGCCGATTGTGAAGGGGCTGACCGGGATCCCGCTGCCCAATGACCAGGTGCTGGATGCTCCTTATGAGTTCTATCAGAAGATTGAGCGGCTGGAGCGCATCCTCACCAACAACCGCATCACCTCAGTGCGGCTGGTCACTAACCCCGAAAAGATGGTGATCAAAGAATCGCTGCGGGCCCACGCCTACCTCAGCCTCTACGGGGTGGCCACCGATTTGGTGATTGCCAACCGCATCTTGCCCGATGGAGTGGTGGATCCCTACTTTGCCGCCTGGAAGGCAGCCCAACAGAAATATCGCCAGGAAATCCACGAAAACTTTGCCCCCCTGCCGGTCTTCGAGATCCCGCTGTACTCCGAGGAGTTGGTGGGATGGGACGCCCTAGCCCGCCTGAAAAAAGACCTCTGGGGGGATCGCAACCCGGCGGACGTGCTCTATGCCGAGCAAACCCTGAATGTGGTGACCGACAACGGCCAGTACCGACTGGATCTTTACCTGCCCGGGATCCCGAAAGAGCGGGTGGAATTGACCAAAACCGGGGATGAGCTGAACATCCGCATCGGCAACCACCGCCGCAACTTGGTTCTGCCCCAGACTTTAGCGGCCATGACCCCGGCCCGCGCCAAGATGGAAGAAGACTACCTGCGCATTCATTTTGCTGCTTGAGGCTGTAGCTGCTCTTGGTTGCGTCAGTGTTGAACGGCAACGGGGCAGCGTCAGCGCCAGATGGCACAATGAGGGTGTTCCCTACTTCTAAAGATGGATCGCCGAGGATCCCTTCTCAGAAGAGGATGAGATCATGCTGTTGCTTCGTATCTTCCTGGTGGCTCTGCTCATCGCTTTGACAGGTTGGTTTTCCCCTCCCGCCAGCGCCCTGCTCAACGACGACCGTTACGATGGCAACATCTTTGCCCTCTACGGGGCCAATGGCGGCATGATCCCCCCCCGCGTTTCCTTGAAGCAGGCGAAAGAGCAAGGGATCCCGGCCCTCCTCGTGTACTACATCGATGACAGTAGCGATTGCAAAAAATACGCCGCCACCATTGCCAACCTGCAGGTTCGCTACGGGCTGGGGGTCTATTTCATCCCCTATTCCGTCGATTCCCTCCTGCCCGGCGACGAGCGCGGCCAATACTACACCGGACAAGTGCCTCAAACCCTCCTCTTCGACCCAGAGGGAAATATCGTCTATCAATCCGTCGGCAACCGCCCCATCACCGAGGTGGAAAACGCTATTCGCGCCCTCTTCAAGTTGGATCCCGTTCCCCCAGGGGTGATCAAAGCCAAACCCTTCAACGAGATCCAAACCGGATTTGCCGGATCCCGTTCTCCCCAAGCCTACCCCCCCACAAAAGCCCAGCCGTGACGGCCAATCCCGATCCCTTTGATCCTCTCGAGGCTCTGCAGGAAAAACTCCAGAGTCTCCAGGCTCGTCTTGCCGACCTCAGAGAATTGGAGCGCGTAGCCCAGCTTTCCCCTGAACAATGGGCCGAAATCCAAGCTGAAGCCAGTCAACTGGAGCAACGCCTGCAGGCTTATGTGCTAGAGGTGTTTAATCCTGTCCCCGCTACCTTTTGGCAGGTGGTACGCTTCGGCGGCCTTGGCCTGCTGCTGGGCATTGCCCTGCAGCGCTGGGTGCTGAGCTAGCCAGCACACCCCTTAAGATAAAAAAGCTCTTGGATCCCGGAGCCCTTGCCCATGCGCATGCGACGCCCTAGACCATTTAGTCTTGACCGCAAGACTTCGCGCTTTCTGCCTCTGCTGGGCCTGCTTTTGGCGCTGCTGACCCTCCTGCCCCGTTGTCTGCTGGTTGTCCAACCCGGCTACGAAGCCGTCATCTTCAACCGCCTCACGGGAGTGGAAATGACTCCCCGCCGCGAGGGGATCCATCTGCTGATTCCGGTGCTGCAGTTCCCCACCCTTTACGATGTGCGCACCCAAACCTACAACATGACCAGCCGAAGTGAAGAGCGCAGCGTCAAAGCCGACGATACCCTCACCGCTCTCACTGCCGATGGGCAACGGGTGGATCTGGATGTTTCGGTGCGCTATCGCCTGGATCCGGATCGGGTTCCCGAAATCCATCGCAATGTAGGCCCCGATTACCTGAACAAAATTATTCGCCCCGCCTCCCAAGCCGTGGTGCGCAATGTTATCGCCCGCTATTCGGCCATTGGCGTTTATTCTGAGCAACGAGCTGAAATCCAAGAACAAATTGCCGCTGAGCTCTCTCGCCTAATGCAGCCAGAAGGGCTGGTGCTGCAGAGCTTGCTCTTGCGCAATGTGGAATTTTCCAAAGAGTTTCAGTCGGCCATCGAAGCCAAACAAATTGCCGAGCAAGAGAAGCAAAGAGAAGTGTTTCGCGTAGAGCAGGCTCAACTCATCAAACAACGAATGATTGTCAAAGCCAGCGGTGAGGCCCAAGCCATCGCCCTCAAAGGGGAAGCGCTGCGCAGCAACCCGAACGTCATCCAGCTCGAGTATGTCCGCAACTTGCCCGACGACATCCAAGCCATCGTCAGCGAGCAAAACACCATCCTCAATCTGGGGGACTTTCTCAACAAGTAATCGATTCGAGAGTCCCAAGTTAGGATTGGATCCATCCAGTTCAGGTGCATCCACTCCAAGCCCGTTCTCAACAGACCATCAGCCCCAGCCCCTCTCCCAGAGAAGTGTTGCTGCTGTGCCCCTTAATTTCTTGATGGGCCGTAATTCTCGGCCTTTGCATTCATTTTGCATTCATAGAGAACCCAGCACTCTCCGGTACTCCGGGGGCCAAATACCGGGCCCGACACTCAACTGGCAAGCTGACGTAGGAGCCTGGGGAGTTGACTGGGGCATCCACTCTCCGGAGCATCTGTATCAGACTAAACAGAAGGAGGCTGCCAGGATATCTAGGCTTTGTACAATTGCTCACAAAGCCCTGGGTTGATGGGAGCATGACTCTAGTCAATAATAAGCTCAACTATACTGAAAATAATGTATAATATGTTCAGTACGGATTACTACCAGTTGATCTTTCTGTTTACTTTCGAGTCTGCCAACATGGTAGCCAAAGCAAAGCAGAAAATTGGTAGTAAGACGACACGGAAACTGCGCTTTGGGTATTCTACTCAAAGCTTTGCGGGATACCGCCATTCTGTTTGGAAACAAACAGAATGCTATCGCTGCATAGTTGAACAGTGATGTTCAGCAGTGTTCAGCGTAAATGTATCAGAAAACCCTTCCCTTTCCCGGAGCAGCTCAGTGTAAAGCCTGATGCTCTTTTTTCTCTGATGGGATTACCGTAGAGGTGTTGCTACTGGGATCCTGCAGTGACCAGCTTTTCCTGTGCCCAACTCGCCAAACTCGAGATGCCCAAGATGCCCGTGACAGTTGGGATCCCTGTCACACCTTCTGCGGATGAGGCGGATGAGACAGAGATCGGTCATCTTTTGATCGTCGATGATCAGCCCAACAGCCGCCTGCTGCTGGGGGATCTGCTGCAGAGCATTGGCTATCGGGTCAGCGAGGCCGAAAGCGGCAATCAAGCCCTGCAAATGTTGAAAACCTTCCAGCCGGATCTGATCTTGCTGGATGTCATGATGCCGGGGTTAGATGGGTTCGAGGTCTGTCGACGCATCAAAGCGAATGATGAGACACGCTTGATCCCGGTGGTATTGGTTACAGCGGCCAGCGATCACAAAAATCGCGTGCGCGGTATTGAAGCTGGGGCAGATGATTTCTTGAGCAAGCCCTTTGACGAGTCGGAATTGTTGGCGCGGGTGCGTTCCCTCGTTCGCCAAAAGCACCTCAATGAAGACTTGGATCATGCTGCTCAGGTTTTGTTCGCCATTGCCCGCAGTGTGGAAAGCCGGGATCCCACCACCGGGGATCACTGTGAGCGCCTGGCACAAATGGCCAAGAGCTTCGGCGAGTTTTTGCATCTGCCCCGTCCCCTGATCAAGGTGCTGATGTGGGGAGGTTACCTGCACGACATCGGCAAAGTGGGCATACCCGATGCCATTTTGGGTAAAACAGGCAAGCATACGCCGGAAGAGTGGGAGGTGATGAAATCCCATGTCTTGATCGGGGAGCAAATCTGCCGCCCACTGCGCACCATGAAAGAGGTGTTGCCCCTCATCCGCCACCACCACGAGCGTTGGGATGGCAGCGGTTATCCCGACGGCCTCAAGGGGGAAGAGATCCCCCTGGTGGCCCGCATCTTTCAGATCATCGACATCTACGACGCCCTCACCTCAGAGCGACCTTACAAGCGAGCGTTCACCGTTCAAGAGGCCATAAGCATCTTGCGGGAAGAAACAGACAGGGGTTGGCGGGATCCCCAGTTGGTGGAGTATTTCTTTGAGTTTCTGCGATCGCAGGCGCCAGATTTGGAGTAGGCTAGATAGGGCTTGCTTGTAGTGTACCAGCAGGATAGAGTCTCTTGCCGGGTGCCGATCCGCTGCGCCGTTGTGTAGGCTGTCGCCAGTTGTTTCCTCGCTCACAACTGTGGCGGCTGGTCAGGCAATTTGATTCCCACCAAGTGCTTTTGGATGAGGGTATGGGGCGTTCTGCCTATGTCTGTCGTCGGCTGGAATGTCTGCAGGCAGCCCGACGCAAGCAGCAAATCAGCAGAGCTCTCAAGGCACCGGTGCCTGACTCGTTGTTCCAACGGCTGCTGGATTCTCTTGAGCAAGATTCCCAGGGGCATCTCCTCCAAAAGCCTGAGCCTTAGAGGTATTCCCAATGTAGGTAAGATATTCAAAGCGCCTCTTCAGGTTCGCTAAGTTGCGAACCACACGGCAGCCCCTCTCAACTGTCAGAATGGGAGTTGGCTGGAAAACTGAGGCCAAGTGGGATGAACTGCAGAGAGGTTATTCTGGAGGCGCTGTTGACATTTGCTCGTTCTTCCTCGGTTGCTTTACTGGATGTCCCCTGTGGATGTTGCCAGAGCAGCTTCAGACCTGGGTTCCCTTCAGGCCGGATCCCCGGAGGATTGCCGAGCTGTTCTCGATGCGCCGGAGGAAGCCCCCGCAAGCCCGAAAGGTTCGGCTCAACCCAATAACTTGGTTCCCATTGAGTTTGGATAGTAAAACTGACGAGAAGTAAAGGAGCAGAGGCTAGCAGACGAATGACCGATAAAGTTCGAATTTATGATATTGCCCGTGAGATGGGGCGTGACAGTCGGGATGTGCTGGAGGTTTGTGAGCAACTGGGGATCCCTTTCAAAACCCACAGCAGCACCATTTCTCCGGAGCAAGCTGAGTTGGTGCGCAGCAAGCTGGGCGCCCCCCACATTGTGAAACCTCCTCGACCCCGGCCCAAACCCCCATCTGAAAGCCTGCCGCCGGAGCCTCCTGCTGAAGCCAAAGTCGGTGAGCGCCCTCAGCAGAAAGTTCCCGGCACCGCCAGCGCGATCGTCGGCATTCGTCGGCCCGCGCCCGCTCAGCAGCCAGCTCCAGTTGGCGAAGCCAAGACTGCTGAAACTCTGCCGGCTGCCAAGCCCTCGCTGTCTCGACCTGAGCGAGTCTCCCCCGAAAAGGGATCGGCTGGTGGTGCTCAGCTCATAGGCCCACCGCGGCGGCAGGTTACCCCTCTTGTCCGCTCGTCTGAGGCCACCCAAAAGCCGGAGACTGTTTCTCAACCGGCAACCCCTCCCACTCCCTCTGAGTCTGCCACGGCCAAAGCCAGCGGCTCGGAGCCCAGTCCTGTGGCCAAGCGCCCAATTGTACTCTCGCCCCCTCAACGAGCTACCTCCGGGACAAAACCGCCGGCAGAGCGGCCTGAACCGCCGCAAAAAGCTCCCGAGCCCAGTCGCCCCAGCCCCTCAGAAGCACCATCCCCCAGCCACGCCCGCGTTCCTCAGCCTGCGGAAGAAAAAGCTCCTTCTCCTCCACCTGCGCAGCGCCCCCGTCCACAACTGGTGAGCGCACCCGTTCGCCCTGGCACGCGCTCCCCGGCAACCAAAGAAGACAGTGTCAGCAGCAGCAAAGTCGGTGAAGCTCCTCGTCCGCAGCGGCGGATGGAATTGGTGGGGCCCCCTACCCGTCCTGTGGCCAAGCCGGCTCCCCCTGACCCAGATGCTGCCTCTCCCTTGCCAGAAAGAATCCCTGGGGAACGTCCCAGCCCAGTGTTGGCGGAGGCTCCCGTAAGACCTACCCCACCCAAGGTCAAGCGCAAAACGGAAGAAGAAGAGGACGACGAGCTACAAGCTCTCAGTCGGCGGGCTGCCCGCGTCCAAGCCAAACGCAAACGCAGTCGGAGACGGGGGGAAGGAGATGGAGATGGTTTGGATTTGGATCCCATGACCATCATTTCAGCGGTCAAGCAGGCTGAGCTAAACGCCCTCAAGCCCTTGGCTCGCCCCACCGCCAAGCCTCCTTCCTATCGCCCACCCGTGGCAACGGCTGCTCCCACCGCCCGCCCCCGCCCTGCTGCTCGTTCGCAGCAGCAACCTACCTCCGCTGAGGCTGGTGCTGCCGATCGCGCCAGCGGGACAGAGCCCTTGCCCGAAGAGAAGGTGTTGCTCTTGGATGGCAGCCTCACCGTTCAGGAATTGGCCCATCGCCTGCGCGTGGCCGAAACTGAGATCATCAAAACCCTCTTTTTCAAAGGGGTGATGGTGACCATCAACCAGGTCTTGGATGAGTCGCTGGCCGAGTCGGTGGCCAAAGAGTTGGGCTATGAGATTCGCCGACCCGAGGCAGAACCCGAGGCTAAAAAAACCGAAATGCTGGATGTGGAGGACATCGACCATCTGGTCTCGCGTCCGCCGGTGGTAACCATCATGGGCCACGTGGACCACGGCAAAACCACTCTCCTCGATGCCATCCGCGACACCAAAGTGGCGCAGGGAGAGGCTGGCGGGATCACCCAGCGCATCGGTGCCTACCATGTGGATGTGAACTTTGAAGGCCAGAAGCGGCGCATCGTTTTCCTGGATACTCCTGGCCACCAGGCTTTTACCGCCATGCGCGCCCGGGGAGCCCGCGTCACCGACATTGCGGTTTTGGTGGTGGCCGCCGACGATGGGGTACAACCGCAAACTCTGGAAGCGATCAGCCATGCGCGGGCGGCTCAGGTGCCGATCATCGTGGCCATCAACAAGATCGACAAGCCCGGCAGCCAGCCAGAGCGCATCAAGCAGCAGTTGGCGGAGCACGGCCTATTGCCAGAGGAGTGGGGTGGCGACACGCCCATGGTGGAGGTGAGCGCTCTCACCCGCCGTAACCTGGATGCTCTGCTGGAGATGATCCTATTGGTGGCCGACGTGGCGGAGCTGCAGGCCAACCCCAACCGTCCCGCCCGTGGCACGGTGATCGAGGCCCACCTGGACAAAGCTCGCGGGCCGGTGGCTACCCTCTTGGTGCAAAATGGCACTCTGCGGGTGGGGGATACCCTGGTGGCCGGCGCAGTGCTGGGCCGGGTCAAAGCGATGATGGACGACCGCGGCCAGCGGTTGCAAGAAGCCGGGCCCTCTTCGGCGGTACAACTGCTAGGCCTGGATGAAGTCCCGGCAGCCGGGGATGAGTTTCAGGTTTACACCGACGAAAAAGAGGCCCGTCGCATTGCCCAAGAGCGGGCGGAGGTGCTGCGGCAAACCCGTCTACAACAGGCGCTGCTGTCTCGTCGCGTGAGCTTGGGTAGCGTTTCCGCCAAAGCCCAAGAAGGTCAGCTCAAGGAGTTGAACTTGATCATCAAGACGGATGTCCAGGGATCCGCCGAGGCTATTCAGACAGCGCTGCGGGATTTGCCCCAAGAGGAAGTCCAGTTGCGGGTTCTGCTGGCGGCCCCTGGCGAGATCACGGAAACCGATGTGGATTTGGCTGCGGCCAGCGACGCCATCATCCTCGGTTTCAACACCACCCTGGCCCCCGGCGCCCGCCAGGCTGCCGATGACAAGGGCGTGGATGTGCGGGAGTACGACATCATCTACAACCTGCTGGACGATCTGCGGGCGGCCATGGAGGGCCTGCTGGAGCCGGAAGAAGTAGAGGAGCCGCTGGGTCAGGCGGAGGTGCGCATGGTGATCCCCATCGGGCGCGGTGCGGTTGCCGGCAGCTATGTGCTCTCGGGCAAGGTGCAGCGCAATGCTCTGGTGCGAGTTCGCCGCAGAGGGGAGGTAGTTTACGAGGGACGTCTCGACTCCCTGAAGCGCTTCAAGGACGATGTGCGGGAAGTGGCTGCGGGCTTCGAGTGTGGGATCGGCATCGACAAGTTCCAATCCTGGCAGGAAGGCGACATCATCGAGGTGTACCAGATGGTCACCAAGCGGCGGACGCTGGCCTCTGTCTAGCTTCATCAAGGCACTTCAGGTTGGCCTGCCGGTCAGGCCTGTGTTCTCGGGCAGAGGATCCCAGACAGGGAGGGAAAATTTGAGCTGATCGCGTAAGCGGGACGGAGTCCTCAGAGGGGGGAATGGATGCAACAGAGCCAGAGACTGAGCCAGATGCTGTTTGTAACGCTGCGGGAGGATCCCGTTGAGGCCGAGCTGCCCAGCCACAAATTGCTGCTGCGGGGCTGCTTTATCCGGCGGCTCTCCCCAGGGATCTACACCTATCTGCCGCTCCTCTGGCGGGTGCTGCAAAAGATCTCGGAGATTGTCCGGGAGGAGATGAACGCCATCGGCGCTCAGGAGTGTCTTTTGCCCCAGCTGCAGCCGGCAGAGATCTGGCGGGAGTCGGGCCGCTGGGAGGTGTACACCCAGGCGGAAGGGATCATGTTTGCCCTTAAGGATCGCCAGGGACGTGAGCAGGCCCTAGGCCCCACCCATGAGGAGGTGATCACCTTGCTGGCCCGGGATCTCATCCGCTCCTATCGCCAGTTGCCGCAGACGCTCTACCAGATCCAGACCAAGTTCCGGGATGAGATTCGACCCCGCTTTGGCCTGATGCGAGGGCGGGAGTTCATCATGAAAGACGCCTACTCCTTCCATGCCAACGAGGAAAGCCTGCGCCAGACCTACCAGGATATGTACCGAGCCTATAGCCGCATCCTCAGGCGCTGTGGGCTGGAGTTTCGCGTGGTGGATGCTGATGCCGGGGCGATCGGGGGGCCATCGGCGGCCTCGCAGGAGTTTATGGTGCTGGCCTCTGCCGGAGAAGATGAGATTCTCTACACGCCCGATGGCTCCTATGCTGCCAATGTGGAGAAGGCCGTCTCCATCCCGCCGCCAGCGGCAGAGTCTCCCTACACCGCCTTCCAGGTTCTGGATACGCCGGGAACCGAAACCATCGAGAAGCTGGCCGCTTTCCTAAAAATCTCCTCTACCCTGATCGTTAAAAACGTCCTCTACCAAGCCCTCTACGACAACGGCCTGCGGGTGGCAGTGCTACTGAGCATCCGCGGGGATCAAGAAGTCAATGAGGTCAAACTGGCCAACCACCTCAGCCGCTTGGCAGAGCGCTACCAAGCCAACAAGCTGCTCAAGCTCACCTTGGCGGATGCCGAGATCCAAAACAGTTGGCAGGGGGATCCCATCCCGGTGGGCTACATCGCTCCTGATTTGCCGGATAGCTGTTTGGGCCCGCAGAAAAACCTTGCCCCCCAGATCTTACGCTTGGCCGACCAGACGGCAGCTCTGCTGCAGAACTTTGTGACCGGCAGCAACCAGGTGGGGCGGCACGTGGTGGGGGCCAACTGGGGCGAGCAATATCCCCTGCCGGAAGTGGTGGATGTGCGCAAAGCGCAAGCGGGGGATCGTTCTGTACTCAACCCCGACCAGATTCTGGAAACGGCTCGTGGCATCGAGATCGGCCATATCTTCCAGTTGGGTCTCAAGTTCTCACTGCCGATGCGGGCCACCTTTACCGACGAACAGGGATCCGAGCAGCCCCTCTGGATGGGCTGTTATGGCATTGGGGTATCCCGCTTGGCCCAGGCGGCGGTGGAACAGTCCCACGATGCCAACGGGATCATCTGGCCCGTGGCCATTGCCCCCTATCATGTGGTGGTGGTAGTGCCCAACATCTCCGACCCCGAGCAGATGAGCGTGGCGGAAAAACTGGTGCAAGATCTCGCTACTGCCGGCATCGAGACCCTCTGGGATGACCGGGACGAGCGGGCCGGGGTGAAATTCAAAGATGCGGATCTGATCGGGATCCCTTACCGCATCACCACAGGGCGCAGCCTCAAACAGGGCAAGGTGGAACTCACCGAGCGGGCCAGCGGCCAAGCCACGGAAATTCCCATTGAAGAAGTGGTGACTACCCTGAAAGAGCGGATTGAAGCAGCCCTAGCTGTGCCGGACTGAGCGTGGCTTCTCCTGAACCCGATGCTGAACATCTCCATTCTTAAAGAAGACGAATCCTATACTTTTCGCTCTTATTTTGAGATGCCCTACGAGCCAGATGAAATCTTGGCTCAGTTCGGCTATCAACTGGAAATTGGGGAGTGGACATGGCCTGTTGCCCCTGCGCCGCCGCAAACCCCAGTTTTGAAAGATCGGATCCGACAATTGTTACCTTTGGTTAGCCTCACCAGCGAAACAGCGCGGCGGGAATTGCTGGTGGCTCCTGTGCTGACCGAAGTGGCTCTCCATTGTCGAGTTCCTTTGCGGCTGGAGTATCCCCTGATGGTCAACAATTGGTTGAAGGGCAGCCTCGATTATCTGTTGCGAGGGAAGAACATCCTGCTGGTGGTTGAAGCCAAAAAGGACGATCTAACGCGAGCCTTTGTGCAAATGGCTGTAGAAATGATTGCCCTGGCGCAGGTGGAGCAGCAGGCTCAGATCTACGGTGCAGTGACGATGGGGTCTATCTGGCAGTTCGGACAAATTCTTGCCGATCAGCAGGTGATCAAACAAGACTTAACGCTGTATCGGGTACCTGAGGAGCTAGAAACCATTGCCGGCATTCTCACTGCCATGGTCAGCAACCCCAGCCCATCGTGAATTTAGTGACCATAAGTCATGAATCAAAAAACAGTCTGGTTTGCCCTGAAGTTGATGCTGGCTGCCGCCGGAATCAGCATAGCCATCAAATATGGTGGCCCTTACTTGGCCTTGCCGGAGCAAATACCGGTGGTGATCGGGATGATCGTTTTGCCCACCTTGATCATGGCCGGGATCCTGTGGCGCTGGCAACTACAGTCTCCTCTATCCAAAACTCCCCTGCCAGCCGACAAGGGATCCCTGGGAATTGAAGATGATAGAGCCTTCACCCCCAGCCCTTCTCCCAGGGGAGAGAGGGAAGTCTGAACTGCTGGACATGGAAGGCTGCCCAGATCCCTTGATGGGTGGGGGGAAGGCTATCGGGATGGATTGGGATCCCTTGAACCCCTACTGCTGGGTAAGGCGCAGGGTTACCGTTGGGCTGGTTTGGTTGCCGGAAGTGGCCGTGAGATTCACCTGATACACCGTGCCAGAGGCCGGAATGGGAGGCCGAACGGTGATGGTGAAACGGCCCTGGGCATCTGCCTGCACAGTTTGGTTGGTCACGGTCTGTTGGGCGCTGATGATGCCCCCCAGAGAGGTCGAAGCCGTTACATTCACCCGCACCGAAGCATTGGGAGCTGTAGTGCCCTGCAGCGTAAACGAAGAGCCGGAAACCCGATCCCCATCCCGCAGGTTGGTGATCTGAGGCAAGAGTGGGCCAGGGGCGCTGACCGTGGCGGAAACCTCTTGGGTGGTCAGCCGCTGGATGCCCCCGGTGGCCCCTTCGATCAGGCGGGCCGGTTGTTCGGCGGTCATGAAGCGCACTTGGCCATCATTTTCCAGGCGGGCGACGACGATCCCTTCCCGGGTGGTATCTTTCGCCTCGATTAGGGCGTTCACTACATAGGTGCCGCTGGAAACTTCCTGAGCCGGCAAGGTTTGCACTTGCCGTCCATCTTGGATGAGGTAAACCGTCACCCGGCTGGAAGGAGTGCCTTTGACGGTAACCAGCAGGATTTCCCCGGCTGCCAAGGGGCGACTGCCGGCATTGTGATCCACCAGGTCGATGGAAGCGCGGACAGGGCTACCCACGGTGAAGCTCCAGGTCACGCGGCGGGTCACCCCCTGGGTATTGGTGAACTCCAGCAGAACTTCCCGGCGCCCCGGCGGCAGGGGTTGGGCAGGGCGATAGGTGAAGAAATCGCGGGTAATCACCGACTGGGAAGTGACGTCTTGGCCATCCAGGAAAACCCTCACCGTTTCCGGACGCACGCTGACTCCATCTTGGCTGCGAAAAGAAGCCGAGATTGGCGAGGTAGGTTCAACATTGGTGGCCGCTTGAGCTGGGCTGGGATCCGTAATTTGCTGAGCCCTTGCAGGCAAGCTCGACAACCCCACAACCGCAGCGCCAATCACCAAGGCCCGGGGAAACCAGGAATACAAGTTATCGCTCATGAGACCATCCAAGAAAAAGATAGAGTACAGACAGACTACACAGGCAACAAGCCCAGAGAAAGGCTAAACAGAGTCCAGGAGAATATCGGCCTCGATATCCTGTTCGCATCCTGTCACAGGGGATGGCCCCTGTCGATACGCCTAAACCTGTAAACTACCCGACTCCGACCGCTAAGCGGTACGGAGCGGGCTTTCAGTAGCCCTGAGCCTGCTCTGCTCTACCAGAGAACAAAACAGGCCCGAACCTCTAGGCTGGTTTACGACAGCCCCAAAAAGCGCAATCACATTCGCACCATTAAAGTCCGCATCCCCTCCCCATCCACAGTGTCCACACTTAAACTTCTTTCCACTGCGATAGGATTGCGTAGGATCGGGATGGATGTGTAAACACTTGTGGCAGGTCTGCGACGTGTAGGCAGGCGGCACAAGAATCAGAGCAACCCCCGCACGCAGAGCCTTGTACTCCAAAAATTGACGGAGTTGATAAAACGCCCAACTGTTGGCCCTGCGCCGTTCAGCTTTGCTGCGTGGCTGTTGATTGACCCTTTCCCGGATCCCTGTCAGGTCTTCCAGAGCAATAGCGCTGTTGGTAGCTTTTGCCCTAGAGACAATAGCTTTAGAGATGCGATGATTGACCCACACTTGAAAGCGTCTCTCCTTGCCAGACAGCCGTTGCAACAGTTGACGGCATCTGCGCCGCGAACTGCGGGTGCCCTTACTGGCTTTGCGTTGGAGTACCGCCCTCAGCTTGGAGTAGTGGTCTCGGATTCGGTTCAACTGCTGTCCATTCCAGTTGTCCCCCTCTGACGTATGAGCAATATCCGTCCTTCCCAAATCCACCCCGATCACCCTGTCGGTATCTTGTTGCTTGAGTGGCTTTTCCTCTACGCAAATCTGGATGTAGTAGGAGCCGTCTTTACGCTCGACTAGCGTGGCGGCTTTTGGGTTGGAGCCAGCCAGCATTCCCCTCTGGTAGTTACCAATGGCCAGTTCAAAGCGTTCTCTCCCTTCCACCGTGGTCAGCGACACCGTCCAGTCTTTCTCGCGGAATGAAAAGATACGTGCGTCGTAGGTAACGAACCTACGCTTGAACTCTTTAACTGGACGGTTGCGCTGTCTCGCCACTTTGCGGGCGCCTGCCACCCGCCTGCAGACCTGCTGGGCCAAGTTGCTAGACAAGCCGAATCGGGCGCGAATCTCGTAGTAGCAAAAGGATTGCAGTTTGACCGCATTGACGATCTTCTCCGGCGTGTTCTGGTTGACCCAGTTCAATGCCTGCACAAAGGCATCCATCGTCGCGTCCAATTTAGCGGCTTGCGACTGGGACACCTTGAGCTTGCAGGAGATGGTCAGGATTTGGCTCATAAGTTCATTGTACTTCATCAAAGGGCATTCCTCCCGGCACTGACCCTACGGGTACAGTGCGGGGCTCCTGCGCTAGTAAGCTGATCGGCTCTCCAATAGACTCAATCCCAGCGTCAAAACCGGGCAAAGTCAACTGCCATCTACCGTGTGGGATCCCATGTCCATCCTGGCAAAGGCCAGAAGATGACTGTAGGTGAGGATGTAAGGGATCCCTTTGAAGGATTTGACTTAACTTGTGTTCGATGGGTAATCGATGGGTATCAGCTCATCTCAATTCACAAAAATAGCCCCTGTCGCTTGCAGATCGAGGCAGTGATCGCCGGAGACATCGTTGACCAGCCGCACCTCTACGGTGATCACATTCAAGGGATCCACGCTCACCTGGTAGCCCACAGGAGCCAACATCGGCGTGTTGATGGCCATGCAGTTGGGGATCAGCAGGTTGCTCAGGCGCAACGTTTCGCCGGCAGGCAGTTCCGAGACCTTCTGACGGGGATCGGTAAAGCCGTATTCCAAAGGCAGACCGGTGCGATTGCGGATCACCAGCTCTGCCGGCAGGTTGGGGTTAAAGCGGGCTACCGGGCGATCAAAAACCAATTGATCGACACCCACCGGTAAGCGCGGCAACGGCACTGTCTGAAAGGTAGGCTGAGCGGCAACCCAGAGGGATCCCTGCAACAACCCTCCGCCAACCCAGCCGCCCAGCAGAGTCGCCAACGTCAAAACCATTCTTTTGCTCCGTTCTGCATAGCTCATGGCTTTCGCCTCAGGATGTGCTTCCAGACTGGTGGGAGTGGATCCCTTGCCTGCTTGTATTGTTCCCAAAAACGGCTGGCCGGGCCAGATGGCTGCTGTTTTTTCCAGGGTATGCCCCAACCAGCTAAGATCCCGTGGGGGGGAAGTTAAGTTAGAGTTGGCAATGCAAAGGGAGGCATGGCCATGCCAGCAGAACCGAAAAAGTCGGAGAAAAACTTCTCGTGGAAGGGCAGTGCCGACGCGGGCCGGGCGCTGACGATTTTGGCTGCCGTGGGAGCCGCGGTGATTTTACTGGCGGGGTTCCTACAGTAGGCAAACAGTAGGCAAAGCTGTTTGTGTCTGCAGCCGGCACAAGCACCTCAGCACGGCGGCGGAAGCCAAAGTTTCTTCTTCAAGGCGATTTCAAGGCGATGGTGGCAGCCTGCTCGACTTCCAACTTGCCTTCAAGGATCATCCCCGCCATGGTTGAAGATGTCCTCAAGGCAAAGGTGTTGTCTGCGGGGCAGGAAGCCGCCCTCGACTGCGTTCTCCGCCATGGCTGCCCTACAGAAAGAAGCAGATCCGGATGCTTTGGAAGTCCTGCTGATTGGTTGATGCAAGGTTCGCTACGCCTGTCCGGGTCACGCCGCTGGGCAGCAGGCTCAACAGGGAAAAAAGCCCAGCAGAGAAGGGATCCCTGCTGGGTCTAGCCCCACGAAAAGGGAAACTCAGCTCAGCAACCGGCGGGCAGTGTTGAGCACGTTCTCCACCGTGAAGCCGAACTTCTCCATGCACACCGGGCCGGGGGCAGAGGCGCCAAAGCGGTCGATGCCAATGGCCACCCCCTCAAACCCCAGGTACTTGTGCCAGCCGAAGGTGGAACCTGCCTCGACGGAGACGCGCTTGGTGACGTTGGGGGGCAGAACCGAGTCTCGGTAGCTCTGGGGCTGGGCCTCAAACAGCTCCATACAGGGCATAGAGACCACCCGCACGGCCCGGCCTTCCTGCTTCAGTTGGGCTGCAGCTTTCACCGCCAGCTCCAGTTCAGAGCCGGTGGCGATCAAGATCAGCTCTGGGTTGGGGGCATCCACCACCACATAGGCCCCTTTGGCTACGCCTTCAACAGAGGTGCCCTCCACCGGGTTGACGGCTTGCCGGGTGAACACCAGCACAGAAGGGGTGGTCTTGGCTTCTAGGGCCACCTGGTAAGATCCCACCGTTTCGCGGGCATCCGCTGGGCGCAGCACATAGAGGTTGGGGATAGCCCGTAGGGAAGCCAGTGTCTCAATGGGCTGGTGAGTGGGGCCATCTTCCCCCAAGGCGACGGAGTCGTGGGTCATGACGTGCAGCACCCGCACTTGCGAGAGGGCCGATAGGCGGATGGCAGGCCGCATGTAGTCGGTGAAGATCAAAAAGGTGGCGTCGTAAGGGATGAGACCTCCATGAAGCGCCATGCCGTTGGCGATGGCTCCCATGCCGTGTTCCCGCACCCCAAAGCGGAAGTTGCGCCCCTCGTAAGAGCCGGCCTGAAACTCTGGGATCCCCTTTAGATAAGTCATGTTGGAGTGGGCGAGATCTGCGGATCCCCCCAGCAGTTCCGGCACGGCCTTGGCCAAGGCATTCAGACAAAACTTGGAGAGGTTACGGGTAGACTCTCTGCCGGTTTCGGCAATGGGGGCCAGCGCTTCTTTCCAGCCCACCGGCAGCTCCCCGGCCATGATGCGCTTGAACTCGGCGGCCTCTTCGGGGTAAGCCTTCTCGTAGGCGGCGAAGCGCTCGTTCCACTCGGCCTCGGCCTTGGCCCCTTTTTCGATGGCCTGGCGGAAGTGGGCCAGCACCTCGTCGGGAATGTAAAACTCCGGCTCCAGAGGCCAACCCAGGTTTTGTTTGGTGAGCTTCACCTCTTCCGGCCCCAGGGGTGCCCCATGGACGCTCTCGCTGCCGGCCTTGTTGGGGGATCCGTAGCCGATGGTGGTCTCGACAATAATCAAGGACGGCTTGTTGGTGACTTCCTTGGCTTTTTGGATGGCCTCGGCGATCCCTTTCAAGTCGTGGTTGCCATCCTCTACTTTTTGCACATGCCAGCCGTAGGCTTCATAGCGTTTGCCCACATCTTCCGTAAAGGCGATTTCCGTTCTGCCGTCGATGGAGATGTGGTTGCTGTCGTAAAGCATGATCAGCTTGCCCAGTTGCAGGTGGCCGGCCAGAGAAGCTGCTTCAGAAGCCACCCCTTCCATGTTGCAGCCATCGCCCAAGATCACGTAAGTGTAGTGATCCACAATGGTGTAACCGGGCTTGTTGAAGCGGGCGGCCAGATGGGCCTCGGCAATCGCCAGCCCAACCGCGTTACCCACCCCTTGCCCCAGCGGGCCGGTGGTCACCTCCACCCCCGGAGTTTCAAAGTTTTCCGGGTGGCCGGGGGTTTTGGATCCCCACTGGCGGAACTGCTTAATGTCCTCCAGGCTTACATCGAAGCCGGTTAGGTGCAGCAGCGCGTACTGCAGCATGCAGCCGTGCCCCGCCGAGAGCACAAAGCGATCCCGATCCACCCACTTGGGGTTGCGGGGGTTGAACTTCATGAACTGCTGCCACAGCACATAGGCCATGGGTGCTGCTCCCATCGGCAGGCCAGGGTGGCCGGAGTTGGCCTTCTGAACAGCATCCACCGCCAAAAAGCGAATCGTATTGATGGCAAGTTGTTCCAGAGAGGGAGGAGCAGCAACAACCATGTGGGATCCCTATCGCTCGACATTTGCTTTCCAGTATGCCGCGTTTTGGGTCGTGCTTCCGAGGCGGCAGGGATCAATTGGGCCGGGAAATTGGCTTTGTCCAAATTCCAACGGGGCCAAATGGCAGGCTAAGCTGAGTGATACCGTCGCCGCTGTTTCGTGCTGGAGCGCTTCTTTGACTGTTGTTTCTTCTGGTAGCAAACCCTCCTGGCTGCGGGCCAAGGCCCCTCAACGGGTGGGATCCGTCAAACAACTGCTGCGGGACTTGGGCCTAAACACGGTTTGCGAAGAGGCTTCCTGTCCCAACCTGGGGGAGTGTTTTGCCAACGGCACCGCCACCTTTTTGATCATGGGCCCGGCCTGTACCCGCGCCTGCCCCTACTGCGATATCGACTTCACCAAACGCCCTCTGCCCCTGGATGCCACTGAACCCCTGCGGGTGGCAGAAGCAGTGGAACGCTTGGGATTGCGCCATGCGGTGATTACGTCGGTGAATCGGGACGACCTGCCCGATGGGGGAGCCGGCCAGTTTGTGGCCTGCATTGCGGAAATCCGCCGCCGCATGCCCCAGACCACCATCGAGGTCTTGATCCCAGACCTATGTGGTAACTGGCAGGCGCTGCAGCAGATCTTGGCCGCCCGACCGACGGTGCTCAACCACAATACCGAAACGGTGCCCCGCCTCTATCGCCGTGTACGCCCGCAAGGGAACTACGAGCGCTCCCTCAAACTGTTGGAGTTGGCACGGCAATGGGATCCCGGCCTGTACACCAAGTCAGGGGTGATGTTGGGCCTGGGAGAAACTGCCGAGGAGATCTTGCAGGTGATGCGGGATCTGCGCCGGGTGGGTTGTGACATCCTCACGCTCGGCCAATACCTGGCGCCCAGTCCCAAGCACTTGCCGGTGGAGCGCTACGTTTCCCCCGAAGAGTTCGACCATTGGCGACGGGTGGGAGAGGAACTGGGCTTTTTGCAGGTGGTGTCTTCGCCCCTAACCCGCAGCTCCTACCATGCCGAGGCTGTGCAAGAGTTGATGCAGCGCTTTCCCAGGAGGAGCTCCTGAGCGCTGGGGCCTCGCCGGCTGCCCGACCTTGTGGGTTGCGCGAGAGAAGAACCCTACTCTGAGATTGGCTCAAGGCCGGGTTTCAGGGCGGCTACAACGTCAGGGATCCCACCTTGTGCTCTATGAGCTGCGCCAGATCTTGCAGGAAGGCCGCTGCATGGGCGCCGTAGATGACACGGTGATCGCAGGTGAGGTTCACCTGCATTTGGGAACGGATGGCAATGGCTTTTTCCGGCGTCGCCACCACCGTGGGGCGAGAAGCGCCGATGGCCAAAATGGATCCCTGGTTGGGGGGCAAAATGGCGTCGAAGCGATCCACCCCGAACATGCCCAGGTTGGAGAGGGTAAAGGTGCCGCTGGTGTACTCCTCTGGCTGCAGTTGCTTGCGCCGCGCCCGCTCCACCAGATCCTTCCAACGGCGGGAGATCTCGTACAGATCGAGCCGGTTGGCTTGCTTTAGGACAGGGGTGATCAGCCCGCCATCCTCCATGGCCACGGCCACCGCGATGTTGATATCCGATTTGTAATGGATCCCGCCTTCTGTGTAGCTGGCATTCAGAAGGGGGTGCTTCTCCAGGGTCATGGCCACGGCTTTGACCAAGAGGGCCGTCAGGGTGACTCCTTTGGGCTTCACCTGTTGGTAGAGGTGATCCAGGCTATCGGTGGTGATGGTGTAGCCCACGTGGAACACCGGCACGCCAAGGCTGGCGTTCATGTTGCGCACCACCGCCGCTTGTAGGGTGCTGAGGGGAACTGTCTCTCCCAAGGGGACAGCCACAGGAGTTGGAGGCGCGGGGGCTGGGGCAGAGGAGGCAGCCACTGCAGGAGCGGAAAGGGCCGCTGCCCGCTCCACGTCTTCAGCGACGATGCGACCATTGGGGCCGGAGCCGCGCACGGTGCGCAGATCGATCCCCAGGCTCTCCGCCAGTTTTTTCGCCCGCGGGGAAGCCACGATCCGCTGGGATCCCGATCCATTTTGGGGGGCAGGGGTGGGAGCAGGAGCAGGGCTGGCTGATGGAGCTGCGGGAGGGGGTGCCACAGGGGCAGCTCCGGCAGAGAGGGCCTTGGCTTTTTCCTGGGCCTGGGCCACTTCTGCCTCGCTTTCGGCAATCAGGGCGATGGGCGCGCCCACCGGGGCTGATTCCCCTGCCGGCACCAGGATACTGGCCAGGATGCCGCTGTGGAAGGACTCCACATCCATGTCCGCTTTGTCCGACTCCACCACCAGGATGTTTTCTCCCTTCTCCACGCGGTCGCCGGGGTTCTTAAGCCAGGTGACGATCTTGCCCGTTTCCATGGTGGAGCTGAGGGCCGGCATGGAGAGTTCGTGGATCATCGATGGGGATGGGAACACAGCAGAAGAGATTGTAACTCAGGAGACGGGATCCCCGCGCACGTCTCTGGGCCGGCTTTGGGCTCACCGGGTGCCAGCCGCTTCTGCTTCGGCCACCACCAGCAGGGTTTTCAACAGGGAATCGGGGTTGAGGCTGATGGAATCGATCCCCGCCTGCACCAGGAAGCGGGCGAAGTCGGGGTAGTCGCTGGGAGCCTGGCCACAGATGCCGATCTTGCGCCCGTGGCTTTTCACCGTCTGGATTACCTGGGCGATCATCCGCCTGACGGCCTCGTGGCGCTCGTCAAAAAGATGGGCCACCAGGGCTGAGTCGCGGTCTAACCCCAGGGTGAGCTGGGTGAGGTCGTTGGAGCCGATGGAGAAGCCGTCGAAGATCTGGCAGAACGCGTCGGCCAGGATGACGTTGCTGGGCAATTCACACATCACGTACACCTGCAGACCGTTTTCTCCCCGCACCAGGCCATGGCGGGCCATCTCCTCCAGCACCTTGTGCCCCTCTTCCGGCGTGCGGCAGAAGGGGATCATCAAGATGACGTTGGTCAGGCCCATCTCATCCCGCACCCGTTTCATGGCCCGACACTCCAAGGCAAAGCCCTCACGGTAGCGGGGATCCGTGTAGCGGGAGGCCCCCCGCCAGCCGATCATCGGGTTTTCCTCGTGGGGTTCGTAGCGGGATCCCCCCAACAGGTGGGCATACTCGTTGCTCTTGAAATCCGACAGCCGCACGATCACCGGCTTGGGGTAAAAGGCGGCAGCAATGGTGGCCACCCCCTGGGCCAGCTTGTCCACAAAGTACTCCGGCTTGTCGGCATACTGGGCGGTGAGCTCTGCCAGGCGCGGCTCCTCTTTCACCGCCTGCTCATAGTTGAGCAAAGCCAGCGGGTGGACCTGAATGTGGTTGGCGATGATGAACTCCAGCCGCGCCAGCCCGACCCCATCGCAAGGGATCCCGCTGAGGCCGAAGGCTTTTTCTGGGTTGCCCACATTCATCATCAGCTGGGTGCGGGGACGGGGCAGCTCCTCCAGCGGGATCTCCGTCACCTCATAGGGCAACAGGCCCGGGTAGACCCGCCCTTCTTCCCCTTCAGCGCAGGAGACGGTGATGGGCTCGCCGGAACGGAGCACCTGCGTGGCGTTGCCGCAGCCAACAATGGCCGGGATCCCCAGCTCGCGGGCGATGATGGCCGCATGGCAAGTTCTGCCCCCCTGGTTGGTGACGATGGCGCTGGCCTTTTTCATGATTGGCTCCCAGTCGGGATCCGTTTTTTCGGTCACCAGCACCTCGCCGGCCTGAAACTGATCCGAGCGGCGCACATCCAAAATGACGCGGGCTGTGCCCTGGCCAATGGCCTCGCCTACGGCCCGTCCCCGCACCAGAGGCTCGGGCTGCGCCCCAGGCTGGGTGAAGCGATAGGTGGTCAGCTGGTTGGCCCCTTTTTGCGACTGCACCGTTTCGGGGCGGGCCTGGACGATAAACAGCTCGCCGGTGATCCCATCTTTGGCCCACTCGATGTCCATGGGGGTGAAGCGGCCCCGCAGCGCCGAGTAGTGCTCCTCGATCAAGCAGGCCCACTGGGCCAATTTGAGGATTTCCTCATCCCTGAGGGCATATTGCTTGCGCAGGCTTTCGGGGACAGCCACGTTTTTGGTGGAACGGGATCCCCCCTCGTCGTAGACCAGCTTCAGGGCCTTGCTGCCCAGCTTGCGGGAGAGGATGGGGCGCAGTCCCTGCTTGAGGGTGGGTTTGAAGACCACGTACTCATCGGGGTTGACGATCCCTTGCACCACGTTTTCCCCCAGGCCGTAGGCGGCGGTGATCAGCACCGCATCTTTAAAGCCGGTTTCTGGGTCGATGGAGAACATCACCCCCGAACAGGCCAGGTCGGAGCGCACCATCTTCTGCACCCCCACCGAGAGGGCTACTTGAAAATGGTCAAAGCCCTTGATTTGGCGGTAGGAGATGGCCCGGTCGGTAAACAAGCTGGCAAAACAGTGGTGACAGGCATTGAGCACTGCCCGCACTCCACGCACGTTCAGGTAGGTCTCCTGCTGGCCGGCAAAGCTGGCATCCGGCAAGTCTTCTGCCGTGGCACTGGAGCGCACCGCCACATCGGTGTCGGGGCCGTAGCGCTCGCACAGCTTTTGGTAGGCTTCGGCGATGGCCTGCTCTAGCTGAGGGGGGAAGGGAGTTTGCAAGATCAAGGTGCGGGCAGCCTTGCCCCGCTCGCGCAAATTTTGGACATTCTCAATGTCTAAGTCTTTGAAAATCTCCTGCAACTTCTCCTCTAGGCCCGCAGAGGCGATGAACTGGCGATACGCATGGGCGGTGGTGGCAAATCCTGTCGGCACCTGGATCCCCTTTGAGGTGAGCTGCTGCAGCATTTCTCCCAAGGAGGCGTTTTTCCCGCCCACCTGGGCAACGTCCCGCAGCCCCACCTCCGTCAGGGGCAAGACCAAAGGCGGCTCTGAGCCAAGCTGGGGTTGAGAGGGTTGCTGAAGCTGGGATCCCCTGGTTGCTCCATCCGACATGGCTTACCTCCTTCTTAGATCCATTGAGCGATCCATTGAGCCAACGCCAATTGCTGGGGTGTGCTGTGTTGTCGGCTTGGGATCGCTCCCGGCTCTCCTATGCCAACACTCGGCCCAACTCATTCTTGGTGGGCCATAGCCTCACTCTAGTCAGGATTTTCTGCCCCTTAAAATTGCCCAGGGATCCCCCCAAGAAGGCTTAGAAGGCGATGAGACAAGGCAGATCCCCCCACCACCTGCCTGCGGAAGTTGCTGCAAATCTTCGACCTTTTTTACTCAGTGCAAAAGTAGCCGGGCTGCCACAATGGTCAAAGAAGGCAATTTGGGCAACAACGGCATGGAGGGCCACAAGGAGGCTGCAGCAGACATTCGCCAGATCAGGGTGACGGAAAAACAGCAGGGCTTGCGGCTGGATCGAGGCTTGGCGGAGCAACTCCCAGATCTGTCTCGCTCACGCCTGCAGCAGCTCATTCGGGCGGGGCAGGTTTGGCTCAATGGGCAGCCCTGCCGGGATAAGGATCGCCCCCTGCAAGCTGGGGATGAAGTCGAGGTGCGGATCCCGCCAGCCACCCCGACTGCCCTGCAGCCGGAGCCGATCCCCTTGGACATTCTTTACGAAGATGACGATTTGCTTGTGATCAACAAGCCCCGCGGTTTGGTGGTGCACCCCGCCCCCGGCCACGCCAGTGGCACCCTGGTGCACGCCCTGCTGGCCCACTGCCCCCATCTTTCAGGCATTAACGGCGAGCTGCGTCCAGGTATTGTCCATCGCCTTGACAAAGACACCACTGGTGCCCTGGTGATTGCCAAACACGATCAGGCCCACCAGCACCTACAAGCCCAGATCCAGGCCAAAACCGCCCGGCGCATCTACTTGGGGGTGGTGTTTGGCCGCCCGGCCCAAAGCCAAGGCACCGTCTCTGCCCCCATTGGGAGGCACCCGGTGGATCGGCAGAAAATGGCCGTCCTGACCCCTGGCCAAGGGCGAGTGGCGGTAACCCACTGGCAAGTGTTGGAGCGGCTGGGCAACTACACCCTGATGCAGTTTGAGCTGGAGACCGGGCGCACCCATCAAATTCGGGTGCATGCTGCCCACATGCGCCTACCCATTGTCGGGGATCCCCTCTACACCCAGAGCAAAACCAGCCCTGTTAAGCTGGGCGGCCAAGCTCTCCATGCCTGGAAGCTCTCCTTTGTTCACCCGCGCACAGGCCAGCCGCTGCAGTTTACCGCTCCCCTGCCGGAAGAGTTTGAGCGGCTCTTGCGGCAGTTGCGCAGCCAGGCGGGCTAGGCAGCCTCTGGGGTTTCCCCCTTGCTTTGCCTGGTCATTGCAAACGGCTGTGGAACAGCTGGTTGGTTGATCCCCAGCTCCCCTCGCCCGCAAGGGGTGAGGGTCAGCGGCGAAGGGTCTTCATCTTGTTTGAAACGAGTATGCCCAGTTGTCCCCACACCCGTGGGGGTGAGCGGCAGAGCATGCCTCTAACCCCCAAAACCCTGAACTTTGCTGAATTTACTGAGCTTTAGGCGGTTTGGCAAAAGTCATTGAGAGGGATATAGTAGACCAAGTTTCCCCCTGATCCTTGAGTCCACCGCAACGGTTGCCGGGAAGTGAAGGGGGAAAGCGCTCGGGGGGTATTCCTCAGGGCTTTGCGGGATACCGCCTTCCTGCTCAGAGATAGGCAGGATGCGATCGCTTCTTTCCTGAACCATGTTCAGGAGGGTTCAGCGTGAATGTATCAGAATTAAGACAATCTCATGTCTACCGGGATCCCTGAATGGGATGGGTAACACTGAAACTAGGTCGCAGAAGCGGCGCGTAGCGCAATCTCAAGGAGCCGAACATGAGCAAGAGCTTGCTGGAGCAATTGCGACAGATGACTGTCGTGGTGGCTGATACGGGGGATATCAACGCCATCGAGAGCTTTAAGCCGCAGGATGCCACCACCAATCCCTCATTGATCACGGCTGCAGCCCAAATGCCTCAGTATCAGGGCATTGTCGATGAGACCTTGCTCAAAGCTCGCCAAGAACTGGGATCCAAAGCCGACATCAAAACCGTGGTGGCCCACGCCATCGATCAACTGGCCGTGGCCTTTGGCGTGCGCATTTTGTCCATCATTCCTGGCCGGGTCTCGACGGAGGTGGATGCCCGCCTCTCTTACGACACAGAAGCCACAGTTGCCAAAGCCCGCCATTTGATCGAGCTCTACAAGGCGGCAGGAGCGGATCCCAAGCGGGTGCTGATTAAAATTGCCTCGACTTGGGAAGGGATCCGAGCTGCCGAGATCCTGGAAAAAGAAGGGATCCATTGCAACCTCACCCTGTTGTTTGGCCTACACCAGGCCATCGCCTGCGCCGAAGCGGGGGTGAAGCTGATCTCGCCCTTTGTGGGCCGCATCTTGGATTGGTACAAGAAACACACGGGCCGGGAGAGCTACCCTCCTGCCGAAGATCCGGGGGTGCAGTCGGTAACCCAGATTTACAACTACTTCCGCAAATACGATTTTCCGACGGAAGTGATGGGGGCCAGCTTCCGCAACATCGGGGAGATCATCGAGTTGGCCGGCTGCGATCTTCTCACCATCTCACCGGCGCTGCTGGCGGAGCTGCAGAACACCGAGGGTTACCTGGAGCGCAAACTGGATCCGGAAAAAGCCAAGAAAATGGACATCCCGCGCCTGGTGATGGACAGAGCCACCTTCGACCAGATGCACCGGGAAAACCGCATGGCCTCAGAAAAGCTGGAAGAAGGGATCCAGGGCTTCTCCAAAGCGCTGGAGGTGCTGGAAAAACTGCTCACCGAGCGGCTGCAGAAGCTGGAGGGTGCCAAGGAAACCATTACCCACGCCGCCCAGGATGTCTTCCGCCTCTACGACCTGGATGGGGATGGCTTCATCACCCGCGAGGAGTGGATGGGGGCAGATCGCGTTTTCGATGCCCTGGATACCAACCAAGATGGCAAAATTACCCCTGAGGAAATGTTGGTCGGCCTAGGGGCGGCGGTCTATCTGAAGAATTAGCCGCTGGCAGCCGGCCTGGGAAAACCTCAAGGTCTATGGGCGAGAACTTTCGCCACATTGGAGACGGGGTGGCCGCCCTGGAAGCGCAAGCCCGCCGCTGGATTGCCCAGCGGCTGCAAGGGATCCCTTACGATCCGCCGCCGGGGCCAGCAGCCAGGCAGGTGCTGCATTGGATCGAGACGGATCTGCTGCCGCGCCTGCAGCAAACCCCCCAGGAGCTGGAGAACCTGCTGCATGGGCTAGGGGGCGGCTATGTGCCCAGCGGCCCTTCCGGCGCCCCCACCCGAGGCCGAGTGGACGTGTTGCCCACGGGGCGCAACTTTTACTCGGTGGACATTCGCGCCATCCCCACCCCCACCGCCTGGCAGGTCGGCTCACTGGCCGCCGAGCGGCTGGTGGAGCGCTACGTGCAAGAGCAGGGGGAATATCCCCGTCGCCTGGGCCTATCCGTTTGGGGCACTTCAACTCTAAGAACTGGCGGCGACGATTGGGCCGAGGCCCTGGCGCTCTTGGGGGTCAAACCCCGCTGGGATGGAGGACGGGTGGTGGACATCGAGATCCTGCCTGTAGCGGTTTTGGGCCGCCCCCGTGTGGATGTAACCTTGCGCATTTCTGGCTTCTTTCGCGATGCCTTTCCCAATCTGATTGCCCTGTTTGACCGGGCCGTGCAGGCCGTGGCTGACCTGGAGGAGCCAGAAGCCGACAATCCCCTGCGGGCCCACGTGCTGGCCGATACCCAGTACTGGCAGGAGCAAGGGATCCCAACGCAAGCAGCGGCGGAGCGGGCGCGGCTGCGCATCTTCGGCTCCAAGCCGGGGGCCTATGGGGCCGGCCTACAGGGGCTGATCGAGGCGCAAAACTGGGAAACAGAAGCGGATCTGGCCCGCGCCTACCTCAACTGGAGCAGCTACGCCTACCGGGCCGATGGCGAGGGAGAGCCGGCCCCCGAAGCCCTGCGGCGGCAATTGGCCCACCTGCAAATTGTGCTCCACAACCAAGACAACCGCGAGCACGACCTGCTGGACTCCGATGACTACTACCAGTTTCAAGGGGGGATGGTGGCGGCAGTGCGAACGCTCCAGGGCCGCAACCCGCGGATTTACTTCGGGGATCACGCCCGTCCCCACAACCCTAAGATCCGCACCCTGGCCGAAGAAATTGACCGCGTCTATCGCGCCCGCGTGATCAACCCCAAGTGGATTGCCGGCGTGATGCGCCACGGCTACAAGGGCGCCTTCGAGATGGCTGCCACCCTGGACTACCTCTTTGCCTACGACGTCACCACCCATGCTGTGCCGGATTTCATGTACGCCGGCCTGGCCCGCGCCTACCTATTGGATCCCCAAGTCCAGCAGTTCCTGCGATCCCGCAACCCCTGGGCGCTGCGGGACATGAGCGAGCGGCTGCTGGAAGCCCACCAGCGGGGCTACTGGCAAGAGCAGGCCCTGGAATTGCTGCCTCAGATCGAAGCCCTGATGCTGGAGATGGAAGCCTACCTGGAATCCCGCTCTCCCGTGGCGAGAGAAGGTTAAGTTCTGCTAAGATTTTTTCATCCAAACCAGTTGTGGAGGGATCCCAGGCCATGAGCAAATCTGAGCTGTTGCGAGAGATTCTGGGGCCACTGTTGGAGGACTACCGCTACTGGTTTGAGCGTTCTCGCCGCTTTTTGCAGGAAGAGACCCTGGAATTTATCAGCCCAGAGGAGCAACAGTCCTTGCTGGAACAGGTTCTGGCCGCTCAAGCGGAGCTACAGGTGGCCGAAGCGCTTTATCAGGCGTCCGATCAAGAGGTTGGCATCGACCCTGGGCTGATGGCAAAATGGCATCGCCTGCTTATGAAATGTGCCGAATTGGGCCGTCAATTTCGCCAGATTCACCCCTCCCCCGACCTGTAATGCTGCAGATTCTCTACCTCATCGCTTTTGTGGCCATTGCCTTTTTGGCCCTGCGCAACTTGGTTACCAATGTCATCACACTGGGCGTGGAAGAGCGCAAGGCCTCTCCTCGTCGTGCCCGCAAGCGGATCCCTCACCCAGAGCTGCTGGATGAAGATGGCAACCTCACCGAGGAGCCTCTACTGGTGATTCGCTCGGCCAGCTTGGAAGAAGCTCGCAGCCGTTTGGAAGATCTCTATTCCGGCTCGCCGGACGAAGATTAGGGGAGTTTCTTGGGCTTTCTCTCTTGGGCGTGGCTGCACTAGCCTGGGAGGGTACTGCGCGCCATTTGCCCGAGCGTCTGGTGGGCGAGTCAACGGAGATGGGATCCGACTTCAACGTGGAATCGGTGCTGGAGGCGGTGCTCGGCAAGCTGAAGGTTTTGGCGGAAACGGGACAAACCTTTGGTCAGCCGATCACTATTGGTGAGACGATTATTGTCCCTTACATGTCCTTGCATTTTGGCTTGGGTGGGGGAGGGGGCAACTTCGGCAAAACTGCTTCTGGCTTTCGCGGCAACGGCGGGGATCCGGCCAGTCTGTTCGGGGGAGCGGGGGGTGGGGTGCGCATCGAGCCGGTTGGCTTTCTGGTGATCCGAGGCGAGCGAGTGGAGCTGCTGACCACCGTCCAGAAGCCCGACCAGTGGAACCAACTCAGCGAGACTCTGGTGCCCCTGTTGCAGCAGTGGCTGCAAAATCGTGCCGGCAACTCCTGAAGGGACTAGCCGCGAATGGAGAGGCGGGATCCCTGGGGAGAGGGTTGTACCTCAATGCGGCAGGGGAAAGCATCCTGCAGGCTGGGGATGTGGGTAATCACCAAGATGCAGGCAAAGTCCGGGGCGATGGCGTTGATGGCAGCCAGCAGTTGGGCGCGCCCGGTGGCATCCTGGGATCCAAACCCCTCGTCGATGATTAAGGTTTGCAGGTCGGATCCCGAGCGCTGGGTGAGCAGGCGGGACAAGGCCAGGCGAATGGCGAAGTTGATGCGGAAGGCTTCTCCACCGGAGTAAGTCTCGTAGGGGCGGGTGCCGTGGGGATCGGCAATGAGAATGTCGAGGGTGTCATAGGGACTCCGTCCCGCTACGGAGGACAGCTTGGCCGGTGAGCAATAGCGTCGCCCGGAGCGCTGGGTAATCAATTGCAGGTGCAGGCGGTGTTGGGTAAGGCGGGCCAGGATCTGGTTGGCCTGGGCTTCCAGCTCGGGCAGGACATTTTCGACGATCAGGGCGGGGATGCCGTTGCGGCCGTAGGCATTGGCCAGCTCTTGGTACACCTGCTGCTGGCGGCGGGCCTGTTGCAGTTGCTGTTCCAGCTCGGCCTGTTCCGCCTGCTGTTGAACCGCCTGTTGTAGCCGTTGTTGGGCGGCCCCTATCTGAGACAGCACCTCATCCAGCCGCCGGCGGTGCTCCCGCAGGGTTTGGCGGATCCCTTCCAGCTGAGCAGGCAAAACCTCGGGATGCTCCGCCAGTTGTTGCTGAAGCCGTTCTAGCTCTTGGGTGGCTTGGGCAAAGTGCTGGCGGCTTTCCTGCAGGCGTTGGGATAAGGCTTGGGTGCGGGCTGCCACCTCCGGCAGTTCCTGGCGGGCCACCTGTAGGGCTTGCAGGCGCACCGGCCAGAGTTGCGCTTGGGCCAGTTCGGCTTTCACCTGCTGGTGCAGGGATCCATCGTAGCCCAGGTGGTTTAACGCCTGTTCCACCTGAGCCAACCGCTCCGCCAGGGGAGAATCCGATCCCACTGGCGGGACGGAGTCCTTGGATCCCACCTGTTGCAGGGTTTCCAGTTGTGCCTGTAGAGATGCGATTTGCTCGCAGAGGCGAGAGCGGCGCTCTTGGGCCTTGCGGAGTTCTTGAGAGCGGCCCAGGGCCCAGCGCCAGCGCTCCAGTTCTCCCCGTTGTAGGGCGTGCTCGCGCTCGTCATAGCCCAGTTGGTGCAGGGCCTGCTGGATCTGCTGGAGCTGTTGCCGAGCTTCTTGAGCGTAAGCTTCCCGGTCAAGGATTTCCCTCAACTCTGCCGCTTCTGCTTGCCAGAGCTGGATTTGCCGGCGGCGTTCCTGCTCGGCTTCCCACTGCTGTTGCAATCGCCCTTGCAGATGCAGGCGCTCATCCCAGGTGGCCAGTTCTTGGCTGAGACGGCGGTATTCTGCTTGCAAGAGTTCAATCTCCCGGTCGGCCACCGCCAGTTGTTCGCGGATAACAAACAGTTCGCCGGCAATTTCCTCTTGACGCTCGCGGTGTTTTTTCAGCACCACATCCCGCAGGCGCAGGCTGAGGGGACGGGCGCAGAGGGGGCAAGTCCAGTGGCGACGGCGTTGCGGAGCCATAAAGCCGGATCCCTGCGGCTCTGGTGTTGGCGTTGCGGGGGATGACTCGGCAGGTTGACCGGCGGAAGATAGGGCCGGGGATCCCTCCTCTTGTTCTGCTGCCTCCTCGACAAGGGCCGTCACTCTCGCCAAAGTGGGGATGGGGCGGCGCTCTCCCTGATCTTGTTCGCCTCGCGGAGCGCTTTGAGCGGAAAACGCCTCTTGACCTTCATCCCAGGTGGTCACCAGCAGGCGGCAGCGTTCTTCTTCCTGTTGCCACTGTTGCTGGAGAACCCGCTGGCGTTCCTGGAGCTTTTGCACGAACAGCCGTCGTTCTTGGACTTTTTCCAACACCTGCTGCTGGTAGAGACGCCGTCGCTCCAGCTCTGCCAAGGCGGCCTCTCCTTCGGCAATTTTCTGCTCCAGGTGCTGCTGCTGCTGGGCTAGAGTTTCCCGGCTTTGTAGTTGCTGGCTGAGAAGCTGAACGCGGGCTTGCAGGCGTTCCCGCTCGCGGCGGATTTGCTCTTGCCAATGCTGTTGCTGCTGGAGAAGGACGGCGGCTTGAGCTTGGGCTTGGTTCAGGGCCTGGAGACGCTCTTGAGCTTGCTGGTAGTGGCGCAGGCCGATTTCGATGCGCTCCTGTTCTGCCAGCAATTGGGCATCGGCTTGGGCCTGGGCTTGGCAGGTGGCCAACTCCTGTTGCAGCCGTTGCATCTTGCGCAGTTGCTGCTGTTGCTGCTCTGCTTGCTGGGCTTGCAGCTTTTGGCGTTCTTGGAGCAGATGCTGCTGTTGCTCGAAGAGGTGGTGGAGATGGCGATCTTGGGCCATCAGGGCTTGGTAGCGTTCGTAACCCGCCAGGATGTCTTCACTCTGGGCGATCAGCTCTTCCAACTGGAGCAGGTGCTGTCGCTGGGCACGCCACTGTTGCTCGGTGTGCTGTAGGTTGGTGCCGAGCTTTTGCAAGTGTTGGGTAAGGTGTTGGTGGCGCTCCTGCAGGATGCAGCGATGTTCGTAGAGGCGCTCTAGGGCTTGCAATTCCTGCTGTTGCTGGGCTAGGAGCTGCTGCAGATGAGTTTGCCGTTGTTGGAGTTGCTCCAGCTCGGCTTGGATTTGGCCAAGGTGGGCCTGTTGTTGGTTGAGCTGCTGCAGGCGCTCTTGGAGCAGATCGGCTTTGAGTTTGGCACTGCGCGCCTGTTCCCGGCAGCGGTCGGCCAGCAAATCGTACTGCCCCAACTTGAGCATGTCGGCCAAGATCTGCTTGCGCTCGCCGGGACGCTTCAGAGTGAAGGCATCTGCTTGTCCTTGTCGCAGATAGGCGGAGTGAATAAAGGTCTCGTAGTCGAGGCTGAGCTGACTTTGAATGGCCTGTTGGGTGGCGCGCATGCCGCGGCGGGTTAGGCTGCGCCAGCGAGGTTGGCCGTCGGTTTCTCCGGTTTGAATTTGCCACTCCAGGGATCCCTCGCCCGATAGATGACGGCTGCGCAGGACACGGTAGGTTTGTCCTCGGGAGCGGTAGATCACCTCTACCCAGGCTTCGCTGGCCCCCTTGCGGATGAGATCGCTGTCATTGCTAGCTCGGCTTTGCCCCCAAAGGCCCCAGGTGAGGGCATCGAGCAGGGCAGACTTGCCTGCCCCATTGGGGCCACAAATGCAGGCAGTATGGATCCCACGCAGATCCAAAACGGCGTGAGCGTAACAGAGAAAATTGTGCAAGGTTAGGCGAACCGGGATCACGGAAAACTCTGAGGGGCTCTGGTTGCCAGAAAAAATGAGGTTGAGCCATTTGATCCAGAGTATCGCGTCAGCGGTGGGGAGCAACAATGAGGAGTGAGAAGTGAGGAGAGAGGAGTGAGGATACTCCCTTCTCACTACTCTCCGTTCTTTTCTCTTTTCTCTCTTGTCTCTCTTGAGAGGGGATCCGATTGCATTAGCCGCTGACACAGTTGGGCAATCTGGGTGGGGCTAGCCCCATCCAGCCAGCGGTGAAAGGCTTGGGATTCCTGAAGGCGGCCCATCAGCAGCGTGGGGATCTGCTCCGGGCCGTCCAGTTCCGCCAGCCACTGCCGGGGAAAGCCAGTTACTGCAGCCAGATCCTCGGGATCCCGTCGGCCTGCTTGCCACAGCGCTTGCAGTTGGGCAATCTGCTGGGGGATCTGCTCCCAGGGGGAGGCAGAAGCGGCCAGGATCAGGGTTCGGGGCTGTACCTGTTGCAGCAGTTGTGCCAAGTCCGCCGGTAGCCAGGGCCAGCGGGCCAGCACCAGCTTTGCCCCTTTTGGTGGTGGAACAAGGTTCTCGGCCTCCTGCCCGTCGTAACAGATGGCCCCTTTCAGCGAATCCGGCAGGGGTTTCTGCCGAAAATCTTGGATCTGTAGGCGAGGGGCGGAAATGGTGGGTGCCTGCCACTCTCCCGCAGGGCGCACCGCCAGCACTTTGCCCTGCCAAGGCTGTCTGCCCCGGTCATCCGCCTCCAACTGGAGGGCGATGTCCAAAGCCTGGCATTTTTGCCAGCGCTCCAGCTCTTCTCCGGCTTGCCAAAACCACAGGGTACGGGATCCCGGCGAGCCTTGGAGTTCAAACTTGAGGTGGCGGCCATTGCGGGAGACTCCCAGGTTGGAGCTATTGGGACGGAAGTTCATCAAGGCAACGACGGGGTTGGGGTTGCCGTGCCCAAAGGGCTGCAGAAGCTGCAATTGCCGATACACCTCATCCAGCTCTGCCACCCCATCCCGATCCTGAGAGACCAGTAGCTCCCAGTCGAGGATAATCTCCACCGCCAAGGCGCGAGCCCGCTGATCCGGGCTAACCCGCGCGGCCAGCTCCCGCTGCAACGCCAGTTGCACAGCGGCCAGGCAAGCCAGATCCACTTGGATCCTGGCGGCCATGGGGTGTCCGCCTCCCCGCCGCAAGAGGGGGCGCACGGCCTCGATGGCCTCCACCAGGTTCACCCCTGGCAGGGAACGACCCGACCCATGGCCCAGCCCTGTGGCTTCGTCTTTGGCAATCAACACCGTCGGGCAGCGGTACTGCTCCACCAAGCGCGCCGCCGCGATCTCCAGAACCCCTGGGTTCCAGCCGGCTTCCGCCAGAACAATGGCTCCTTCCCGGGTCAGATCCAAGCTCTCTACCTGTTGGCTGGCCTCTTGGATCACTTGCTGGGTGAGCTGCCGGCGCTCTTCGTCAAGGGCAACAAACCGTTGCACCAGCGCCTGGGCCCGCTCTGGATCGGAGGTGGTCAGCAGCTCCACTGCTAAGCTGGCGTCTTCCAAGCGGCCAATGACGTTCAACTTGGGGGCGATGCGAAAAGCAATATCCTGGGCTGTCGGCGACCTCTGGAGCTGGCCGTTGCTAACCTGGGCCAGCAGAGCTCGCAACCCCGGGCGCTGCGTACTGGCCAGCACCGGCAGGCCCCGCTGCACCAAGTAGCGGCACTCCCGCTGCAACACCGCCACATCGGCCACAATTCCCACCGCCACCAGATCCAGGTGCTGCTCGACACCAGGGATCTCTAGGGCTTGGTAGAGCGCCTCCGCCAACTTGTAGGCCACTCCCACCCCCGGCAAGAAGCGCAGCGGATGGTCATCCGGCAGCCGCAAGGGATTGACCACCGCATGGGCAGGGGGCAGAGGATCCGGCAGCATGTGGTGATCCGTCACGATCACGTCCACCCCCTGGGCTTGGGCCATGGCAATTTCGGCGGTATTGCCCATGCCGCAATCCACCGTCAGGATCACTTGGCAGCCCTGGGCCAGCACCTGCTGCAGCCGTTGAGGGTTGAGGCCGTGCCCTTCGGTACTGCGCAGCGGTATGGTGAACTGGACTCGGAAGCCCAAGGGTTGTAACGCCGAGAGCAGAAGACTGGTGCTGGTGACACCATCGCAGTCAAAGTCCCCCCAAATGCACAGGGTCTCTCCCCTTTCCCGTGCCTGCAGCAGCCGCGCCACCGCCCGCTCCAGATCCGGCAGGGATGCTGGTGGTGTGGGGGAATAGTGTTCGGGATCCACGAAGGCCTGCGCCTGCTCCCAGGTGTGCAGACCCCGCAGAGCCATCACCTTGGCCGCATACTTGCCATATTCCCGGCTCAGTTGCGGATTGAACTGGGGGGGAGTGGGCAGCAGCTCCCAGCGGTATTCCATGCAAGCTCGACAGGGATAAAGGTTCCTAGGAGCCTATCAAAAACGGCCCAGGGGGGAAATGGATCCCAGAGGAAAGGGCTGGGGATGATGGGCTACCTTGAACCCTACTGGCAGCAGTGGGAAGCCACACAGCAGGCGGAGGGGTGCTCGTGATTGTGGGTGGCACAGGCTTCGCTGCAGTAGAGTTGACCTTCGTAGCGATAGCCTTGGCTGCTCTCGAAGCTGCAGTTGCAGTGTTCACAGGCGCAACGGACAAGGGTGCTGGCAGACATGATTTTCTCTCCTTCTTTCTCGTTTTTTCCTAGGGATCCTCTTGTCGAAGATCCGCGTCTCTACACCCTAGCGGTTGCTCAGCAACGATGCTGAAACAAGAATCAGAATCATTTTTGGCACTTCACCGATTACAGCCTATGAATTAGGATACAAGTATCCAAGAGAAAAGAGAGATATATACCAACCTATTTGTTAGATTTATCCCAAAGAGTTGTGGCAGCTTATCAGGCAGGCAAGACCTCCACTTGCCAGGTAGCGGAACAGTTCATGGTAACCCAAAGAACACTGCACCACTGGGTGCATCAGTATCAACAAACTCAGGATTTATCCCCCAAGAAAGTCGGCACAAAGCGAGTAGGTATTCTGGAACAACACCGGCAAGAAGTTATGACGGTCATTGAAAGGCGCCTGAACTATTATCCGTGGTAGTATCAAGAACTGCTACGAGAGCAACTGGATACTGATGTGAGTGCTGTTACGATAGACAACTTTTTAAAAAAGCGAGGAATGACGCTAAAAAGAATTACCGCAGTGTAAAAATCAGAGAAGAGGAGGTGCAAAGGCAACAATTAGCCTATAGTTAAGAAGTCAAGAATATACCAGTGGAAGATATAGCTATTCTAGACCAGACAAGGGTGTGAGAGGCAATGGAACGGAGGGGTATCTCGGAGTTTACGCAGTCAAAGAGCTTACAGTTACCGTCAGAGATGCAAAGGGAAAAAACATAAGATTATTGAAGCTATTTCCTGGAGAGAGGTAGTAGGCTGTTGTGTTATCAAGGGTGGAATGCGGAAGAGCAATTTTCTGGAGTTTTTGCAAAGTGACTCATGTTCGGAACTGGATGCGCGGAAGGTGGTGATTAGAGTTCGGAAGTGGAGGGTTTGATTCAAGGAACAGGTGCGCGGATCATAGACCTGCCTGTGTATGCACCAGAGTTGAATCCGATTGAGAGGATGTGGTCGGTATTGAAGCCTTTTATCCGGCAGTTTTCCAGAGCCGGGAAGTATGGGATGGAGCAGATAGCAGAGACCTCTTGACTACTCATCAATCCATTCTGCTTCCGAAGTTGGTTTGCTAGGTGTTGCTACTGTGCCCCTTGATTCCTTAACAGGCTGTACTGCTCCATCCCTATGCACGAAGAGGGATGCCGCCGCCCTAATTACTGGGAAGAGACTCCCAGATACTTTGTCCCTCTAATGTCCCTCTAGTAAGAGGTACTGCACCACGAAGCACTCAGTGCCGCCGCAGGCGAACAAGCTGGCGGAGTTCGCAGTTACTGTATCAAGAAGCCGTCATAAAGGGCGGGGCTTGTAACCCAGTTTTCTGGTCAATGTGGCGTTGGCATCTCTTTGTGCTTTATCCTGAGGGGCGATAAGCTAAAGTACAGCAACAACACAGTCCTAAACTGGGAACTTTATTGATGCCTCCGCGCTCCTCTTCCTCCCAGAGTGGCTCTACCCCATTCCCCTTTCTGGAAGGGCGGGGTGCTGCTGACGGTGAGGCTGAGTCGAGCTTGCCGCTGGGACAGCGTTTGCTGCGGGCGGGTCTGATCTCCCAATCCCAGTTGGCTCAGGCCCTGCGAGAGCAACAGCAAAACCACCTCAAGTTGGGAGAAGTGTGTCTCGAGCACGGCTGGCTCACCCCAGCCGCTCTCTACCGCTTCCTGCCCAGCCAGTCTCTTTCTCTGGGAGAGATTTTGGTGGCACTGGGCCACTTGGATTTTGAGCAGTTGCGGGTTGCTCTGGCCCAACAGCGTCGCTACGGGCGGAAATTGGGGGAGATTCTCACCTGGAAAGGCTGGGTACAGCCAGCCATTTTGGATCGCGCCTTGGATGTTCAGGTGCAACTGCAACGGATGGCTTCCCCCAATGCGTGGGAAGCACTGCAGCCTTTTTTGGCCAGGGATACCAAACCCGAGGTTCAGCTTACCCCCCAAAGAGCGGCAACTCCTGGCCGAGAAGCTCTGGCCCAGGATTTGGCTGTACCCGAAGAGGCCAAGATCCCTTGCGAGGGAACAATTCAGCCATCGAGTCTCGAATCCGCAGTTGGGGGAGATTCCATCCCTGGAACATTAGCCGCGGCAGCCTCGGATCCCTTTGCCGATGAGCCTCAACCGGCCACCTTGGCCGACTACCGCAAGCAAGTGGAAGCCTTGCAGCTACAAATCGAGCTCCAGGAACAGGAATGGGATCGGATCCTGGCCAACATGAACCAGCAGATTGCCGATTTTCAAAGCCAGTATCAGCAGCGCATTCAAAAACTGGAAGCCACCATCCGTCTCCAACAAGCAGAGCTCCAGCACCAGGCAACGTTGCAGCAGGATTTGCGGGTTTGGCGGGAACAACTGCAAAGGCTGGAAACGGAGCTGGCTCTTGCCCGCGCTGCTGAGCAAAGGGCGCAGCGGCAGTTGCAAACCCAGCAAGATTGCTACCAGTCGGAACTGGAGCAGTTGCAAGAGCAAATCCAGATTCTGCAGAAACGCCAGTCGGAGTTGGTGCCCAGCAGCGTTGTGGCTGACCTACGCGCCCAATTGGAGGCAGCGCTTCATCAAATCCAGCAGCTCCGATCGGAGCGGGATCAGCTGCAGGCCCAACTTGCCCAGCAAGCTGCAGAGTCAGAGGCTGCTCTATCCCGGCATCTGGATTCCTTCTGGCCAGAGCAGGTTGCCGCCTTGGAGCAACAGATTGCGGAGCTGAGGGCCGCTTTGCAGATGTGGCAAGAGCGCTACGCTCAGTTACAGCAAGAGCACGAGGCCCAAATGGCGCGGCTTTCCGGCTATGTTCCCCCAGAGCAGGTGGAAAGCTTACAGGCGCAGCTACAACAACTGCAAGCGGAAATAGCACAGCTGATGGCAGCCAACCGTGACTACGAAGCACACCTTGCTCAACTGGAGGAGCAACTGCAGCAGAGCCAAGCCCTGATCCACCAGCTCAGGGCAGAACGGGCCGAGGCCGACCAGCGCATTGTCCAACTGGAGGGATCCCTGCAAGCCCGCCAAGAAGCCTTGGAGCAAGCTCAACAACAACTGAAAACGATGGGATCCCGCCTCAGCGCCCTTCAACAGCAGCAGGCCAACTTGACGGTGGAACTGCGAGACGCGCGAGAGCTGCTGGCGGCCTATCGGCAGAGCCTGGAGTCCCTGCAAGAGAATCTCAAGATTGAGCAGAATCGCAACCGTCTGCTGCAGGTGAGTTACGAACAGCAAAAGCTGATCGCCGAAGCAGCCCAAGCCCAGTTGAGAGCAGCCAACTTCTCTGGTTCAACCGCCAAAGATGAGCCAGCACGTTCGCGTGAGCGAAACACAGTCCTTACGAGGAGACTGGAGGAACCTGCGACCGATGCCGGGGAGCTTCCCGCCAATCCTGAGGACACGCCGACGGATCCTTTGCTGGCGGAACTCACCCCCTGGGCCAGGCATCTGTTCCAAAACTTGCAGGCAGCGGGCTTGCTGGATCGGCCCCAGATCCAAGACATCCTCAGCCGCTGGCAACAGTCGGGGGGCAAGCTGACCGCGGTCATTGGCGAGTGTACCGGCCTGAAGGCAACCACGATCAAGTTCTTTGCGGATGGGGGGTATTCTGCCCGTTTGTCGGGGTGCCGCACGGTGGGAGAGTTCCTCAAGGCTGCCGACTTGTTGGCTGCTGAAGTGCTGGAGTCCTTGCCGCCGATGGATGAATCTTCGCCCCACTGGGGGGATCCCTTGGTGGAGCGGGGGTTATTGCGACCGGAGACGCTGCAGTATTTTCGCAAACATTTCCTGCCAGCTTCTGCCAGCGGATGCTGAGATATGCCAGAACTCCGTCCGAGCGCCGAGACCGTCAAGCGGATGAAGGTCTTGCCTCCACAGCACATTGTCGGGCAGGAGATGGCGGCACGACTGCTTGTGGCGGCCCTGGAGAAGGGGCGGGTGACTTCCAGCTACTGCTTCTTGGGCCCCCAAGGGGTGGGGCGGAAGCTGATGGCCCGTTGGTTTGCCCAGGCCCTCTTGTGCGAATCCAGCTCCGGGATCCCTTGCGGCAAGTGCTCCCACTGCCGTTGGCTGCTGGCGGGCAACCATCCCAATCTCCACTGGGTCAGCCCCACCTACCTGCACCAAGGCCGCCTAATTGCGGCAGACTCCCCGGAGGCGCAAACCTTGCAACGGCGCTCGCCGCCCCAAATTCGCCTGGAGCAGGTGCAGGGGGTATCCCGCTTCTGTGCCCGCAAGCCGATTCGAGCCCAGCGAAAGGGCTCCGCCCCGCTATCCCGAGCAGTGGTGGTGCTGGAGGGAGCCGAAACCTTGGCGGAAAGCGCTGCCAATGCTTTGTTGAAAACTCTGGAAGAGCCCGGCCCGGCCCACATTGTTCTCATCGCCCCCCAGGCGGCCTCCCTGCTGCCGACGCTGTTGTCCCGCTGCCAGATGGTGCCTTTTCGCCGCCTCAGCCCAGAAGAGGTCGACCGGGTGCTGAGTGGGTTGGGTTGCCCAGATCTGGCAGGGATCCCTCGATCCGAGCTGATTGCCTTGGCCCAGGGCAGCCCCGGCTTGGCCTTGCTGGCCCACCAGCACCTGCAGCAGATCCCGCCGTCGCTCCTTGAGGAACTCAAACGTTGGCCCTGGCACTCTTCTCTCCAGCAGGCATTGGAATTGGGCAGAGCGGTGGCCAGTTTGGAGCTGCCGGCACAACTGTGGCTGATCGATTATTTGCAGCAGCATTTTTGGGCGCAGGGATCCCGTCAGCCGTTTGCGCCAGGGGTGCAGAGGGCCATCCGGCAGTTGGAACGCATTCGCCAACACCTGTTGCAACTGGTGCAGCCCCGTCTCTGTTGGGAGGTCAACCTTGCCAGCATTAGCCCGGGTGGGTGATGTGGTAGCTGCCGTCGGCTTGTACCCAGGCGATCTCCGGGATCCGACATTGGCGGGCATAGGCTTCGATCTCTTCAGGGGCCCGATCCAGCAATTCCAGCTCCACCGCCTCCGTTCGCGTCAGCGGTGCGGTGCACTCTTCTCGCCAGCGGGCGGCCAAGGCCAGCGCCGCCGGGATCCCTGCCGGCACCAGGGGCACCACCAACCGTTTGCAGCCCATCTCCTCGGTTTGGGGATCGGGGGGCAAGAGCCGCAGCAGCGTATCCGGCAGAAGGGTAAAGCCGATCCCCGGCTGTTCGACCTGCTGAGGGCTGTAGAGGGCGTACAGCCGGTCGTAGCGTCCCCCCAGAGCAATGATCTCCCCGCCTGCCACCGCCTGAAAAACGATGCCGGTGTAGTAGGCCAGGGTTTGCAACAAGCTCAGATCCAGCACCACCCGCACCCCATGTTCCTCCAGCACCTGGCAGAGCTGCCGCAGATCCCGCAGCCGCTCAGGCGGCACAGGCAACTGAGCCAGGTCAGAAAGAACTTGGCCGGGCTGGCCCCGCAGCCCCAGAATCTGCAAGCCAATTTGGCGGGCGGCTTCTGGCAGAGGGGCCGATTCCAGGTAAACGTAGTCGAGCTGGGCAATGGCACGGCGCACTGCCGCTTGAGCCGTGGGGGCAACGGCGCTGAGCAAACTCTCGGTGAGGCTGACATCTCCCAGCAGCAGCGTCCAGGCGGCCTCCGTCCCGTTTACACAAGAAGAGATGCCGATCGAGCGAATGCAATCGGCCAGCAGCAGCAGAATCTCGGCATCTGCCAGCCATCCCCCTGCCCCGATCAGCTCCACTCCGGACTGAAAAAACTCCTGGCTACTGTAGGATCCCTCCTCCCGCCGGCTGTTGCGAAAAACGCTGCCGTGGTAGTAGAGCCGCAACGGCAAAGGCCCACCGGCTAGACGGGTGGCTGCCGCCCGCACAATGGAAGCAGTGAACTCGGGGCGCAGCCCCAGCATCGTCCCTTCGCCATCCCGCAGTTGCAGCACCGACTCAGCGCGGATGGATCCCCCCGCCAGCAGCGTTTCCAGCCGCTCTAGGGTGGGAGTGATGATGCGCTGGTAGCCATGGCGCCGGAAAACCCGGGTCAGCTGAGCCTCCAGCTTCTCCCGCCGTTGTACTTCCCGCGGCAGGAGATCCCGGGCACCGCTGGGGGGGCGCAGACTGCTGGAGACGGTGGAACTGGCCTCAGGGCGGGGATCCCAAAAGTGCTCCGCACCGCTACCGCGAGAGTGCTCCGCACCGCTACCGCGACCGTACACAGGGCTGCTCCAGCAGAGGATCCTGCTGCATCATACCGGATGTTGGAGGTCAGCTGGGATCCCGGGGAAACTCAGGCCACTCCCAGATGGGATCCGTGGAGCGCACTCGGTGCATTCCTGCTTCCGCAAAGCGGGCGAAGGCGGCCTCCGCCTGTTCGCTGAAATCCACAACGCCGGGGATCACCACCGCCGAGGTGCAGTCCTCCAGAAGATAAACTTTCTTGGCCAAGCTGGGATCCGTGGCCTGGATCTCTTGCAGCAGGTCGCTCACCGTCCAGGCCACGCAGTGGCTTTTGGCTTGGCCAGCCACGATCAGGGCGTCAAACTGCAGCAGGTGGTGGATGAGGAGCTCATTTTTCTCGTCGATGGGATCCCCTTCCGGCCCAGTCAAAACCTCCGGGCTAAGCACGGAATAATTTTCCGTCAAGGGATTGGCTCCCTTGAGCTGCAGGCTGGGCTGGCTGCAGCGGGCCATGCCGTGAAAGAAAATCGCCTCCTCCACCGCCGGCACCAGGGCATGGCCAATCCCCCCCAGCATGGAGTGGTAGGGCCAGACGATGAGGGGATATTTTCCCCCCTGCTCCAACTGCTCGGCGTAGTGCAGAGCGTAGACCTGCAACCGCGTCAGATCCCCCTGGGTGAGGTTGGCAGCCATGGCGGGGTTAACCCGCCAGCGTCCGCAGCGGATATCGGCTGCCGAAATGGCCGTGGCCGGCTCAGGATGGGCTCCCTGCGCGTCCACCCAAAAGACGGGGTGGAAGATCTGCATGGCCGTGTGGGTGTCGAGAGTGGCAATGATCTGGGTGAGGCAAGCCAAATTGCGGTAGATGAACTGACAAAGCCGTCGATTGTCTTCCACCGCTCCCAATCCGCCGGAACCGGCCACAAACAGCTCAAAGCCGGGAATGCAAAAGGTGTTCTGCACATCAATGAGCAGCAAGCCCACCCGCACCCGATCCGCCTCTGCCGGCGGGATCCCTTGCTCCTTGGCCCAGACCTCGGCTTCTGCTGCCCGCTGTTGGTAGGGCACGCGCCAAATCTCTCCCACCCGCTCCGGATCAAAGTGGGGGGGAAGGCCCGCTGGAGCCTTAACAGTTAGCTCCTGTAGAGTGGTATGCATGGCGTTCTTCCGGTGGGGGCTGGATTGACCAGGCTTGCACCCGCTCGATAGAGTTGGACGGGTAACACTTATGGTTGGTTTCACTATAAGTTGGGGGCAAGATTTTGTCCAGATGGCCGCCTGTATTTCTGGCTGAGTTTGGGTTTGGTGTCTTGTCGAGGCCGATTTTTAGGGTTTTTTGGGGTTGTGATGCTTCTGGTGGATCCCTACAAGCAGCCTTACTTATGGTAAGTTTCACTATAACCTTCGCAACAGCTCTCTGCTCGATCCCGCCGTTCCCCACTGGCTTCTGCCCCGAGGTTTTTCATGTTGAGCCCTGATTTCTCGTCGTTGCGGCCCCAAGACTATGGCCTGCTAACCGACCTGTACCAGTTCACCATGGCCGCCTGCTACGTGGGGGAAGGGCTAGAGTCTCAGCCCGCTGCCTTTGAGCTGTTTGTGCGGCGGCTGCCCACCGACTATGGCTACCTAATCGCCATGGGGCTCACCCAGGCAGTGGACTATCTGCAGCAACTGAGCTTCGCCCCCGAGGCTTTGCGAGCGCTGCGGGAAACGGGCATTTTCGCCGATGCGCCGGAGCGCTTTTGGGAGCTGCTGGCCCGCTGCCGGTTTGAGGGGGATGTGTGGGCGGTGCCGGAAGGAACCGCCATTTTCGCCAACCAGCCCCTGTTGCGGGTGGAAGCCCCCCTCTGGCAAGCCCAACTGGTGGAAACTTACTTGCTGTCCACCTTTAACTACCAGACCCTGATCGCCACCAAGGCGGCCCGTATGCGAGATGCAGCAGGGGATGAGGCCATTTTGTTGGAGTTCGGCACCCGGCGAGCTTTTGGTCCCCAGGCGGGGCTGTGGGCAGCCCGGGCGGCTCTGGCGGCAGGGTTCAATGCCACCTCCAACGTCTTGGCAGCCCTGAAATTGGGGCGCAAGCCGGCAGGAACCATGGCCCATTCCCTAGTGATGGCCATTGCTGCTCTCTCGGGAGACGAAACCCGCGCCTTTCAATCCTTTCGGCGCTACTTTCCCCAAGCTGCGCTTCTAATCGATACCTACGATCCCATCCAAGGGGCGCGCACAGCAGCCCAGCTCTTTGCGGCCAGAAGCCCAGATCAACTGGGATCCCAGGGGGAAATCGGCGGGGTGCGCATCGACTCGGGAGATTTGGAAGATCTCTCTCGCCGGGTGAAACAAATTTTGCCTCAAGGCGCCCCGGTGTTCGTCAGTGGGGATTTGGACGAATACGAGATCGAGCGCCTGCATCGCTCCCAAGCCCCCATCAGCGGTTATGGGGTGGGCACCCGCCTGGTAACTGGAGAAGGCGTAAACGGGGTGTACAAATTGGTGGAAATCAATGGGATCCCAGTGGCCAAAGCTTCCTTTGCCAAAGCCACCCTTCCCGGTCGCAAGCAGATCTTTCGCGGCCCTGAAGGAGACTTGTTGGGCCATGCTGACGAGCCCCCGCCTCCTGGCTACGAACCGCTCTTGCGCAAAGTTATGGAAAAAGGGCTGCTGCTGGATCCCTTGCCGGATCTGGAAGCCATTGCCCGCACCAGCCGCGCCTCTGTGCTGTGCCTGCCCCAGGGAGTGCGACAACTGCGCCAGCCGGATCCCTGGCCCACAGCCCTGACTGCCGCTTTGCAACGGTTGAAAGACCACACCCTTGGCCAGGAATGTGCCTCGGCGGGCCCTGCCTGAGGAGAAGGAGTCCCGCTGCACTATAATGTTCTAGCTTCAAGGTCTCCGCTTTGAGGTTTGAGTTTTGCCATTGGACTTGAGCCTCAGGCCATTTTGATTTTTGGTGTTTTCCTAGTCTTTGCCCCCAGCTCTATGACCCAACGTGCCCTAATTACCGGCATCACCGGACAGGATGGCTCCTATCTGGCCGAGCTGTTGTTGAAGAAAAACTACGAAGTTCACGGCATCATCCGCCGCGCCAGCACCTTCAACACCGACCGCATCGACCACATCTACGTGGATGCCCACAACCCCCAGGCCAGGCTGTTTCTCCACTACGGGGATCTCACGGATGGCACCACCCTGCGCAGGATTTTGGAACAGGTGCAGCCGACGGAAGTGTACAACCTGGGGGCCCAATCCCACGTGCGGGTGAGCTTTGATGCGCCGGAATACACCGTCGATGCAGTGGCCATGGGCACGCTGCGTCTTCTAGAGGCCATCCGCGACTACCAGCAGCGCACCGGGATCCGGGTGAAGTTTTACCAGGCAGGCTCCTCGGAGATGTTCGGCCTGGTGCAAGAGATCCCGCAAAAGGAAACCACCCCCTTCTACCCGCGCAGCCCCTATGCCTGTGCCAAGGTGTACGGCTACTGGCAGACGGTCAACTACCGCGAAGCCTACAACCTCTTCGCCTGCAACGGTATCTTGTTCAACCACGAAAGCCCACGGCGAGGGGAAACCTTTGTAACCCGCAAGATCACCCGCGCCGTCAGCCGCATTGTGGCCGGCAAACAGGACAAGCTCTACCTGGGCAACCTGGATGCCAAGCGGGACTGGGGCTACGCCAAAGACTACGTCGAGGGGATGTGGATGATGCTCCAACAACCCCAGCCGGATGACTATGTGCTGGCTACCGGGGAAACCCACACTGTGCGCGAGTTTGTGGAACGGGCCTTCGCGCTGGTGGGCCTGCCGATTACCTGGAAAGGCTCCGGCCAAGCCGAACAGGGGTTGTACAAAGACCAAGTGTTGATCGAGATCGACCCCCGCTACTACCGCCCAACCGAGGTGGATCTGCTGTTGGGGGATGCTTCAAAAGCCAAGCGAGTCCTGGGGTGGGAACCCAAAGTAAGCTTCCCGCAATTGGTGGAGCTGATGGTGCTGGCCGACTTGGAAGCCATCGGCCTGGATCCGGATCCCATCTTGGGGGAACGGCGCACCCTCAACGGCCTGCTCAGCGAAGATCGCGCCTTCATCCGCACCCAAATGGGGGTTCACTACGACTGACAAGACAGTTAGAACGGTGGAGACGGGATCCCAAAAGACAGCCTTGCCCCCTTGCCCAAAGTAGGGATCAAACGCTTAATATAGTAGATCGCCGATTCTTTTGGTGGTTTGTACTCTTGCTCCCTAGCTGACCATCTCTTGCAGAGTTTGTTTGCTGATTTTGGAGAAATGCCCGCATGTCCCGCTACACAGGTCCCCGCCTAAAAATCATTCGTCGCTTCGGGGGACTTGATCTGCCCGGTTTGACGCGCAAGCGCCCCAAAAATACCAATCCACCCGGTATGCACGGGGCCGAGCGCAAGAAAAAATCCGAATATGCCATTCGCCTGGAAGAAAAGCAGAAGGTGCGCTTTAACTACGGGCTGAGCGAGCGGCAGATGATCCGCTACATGCGCAAGGCACGGCGCTCCAAGGGATCCACCGGTTTGGCCTTGCTGCAAATGCTGGAAATGCGGTTGGATTGCATCGTGTTTCGTCTGGGCATGGCTCCAACCATTCCGGCAGCTCGGCAGCTCGTGAGCCACGGCCACATAGAGGTTAACGGCCAAAAGGTAACCATTCCCAGCTATGGCTGCAAAGTGGGGGATGTGATTACAGTAAAAAACAAGGAATCTTCCCGCAAGCTGGTGGCCGCCTACGCGGAGTATCCGGGGTTGTTTTTGCCGGACTACCTGGAGTTTGACAAAGAAAAGCTGCGCGGACGCATCAAGGAATTGCCCCCCCGCGAGCAAATTTGCGCCCCGGTCAACGAGCTTTTGGTGGTTGAGTTCTATTCCCGCAAGCTCTAGGGATCCCCTTTTGTGGCCATTGCAAATTGCAGGGGAATTTTGGGCAGTTTGACGTTCTCCTCACCCTTGAGGCCGGGGGATTTTTCACGGTTTGTTTTTTGTAGCGTTTCCCCTGCTCATCGCTCCTGTTGGCGATGCGTAGCGTTAGCTAGACCGCCGGGAAGCCCTGCCCTCTGTTAGTGACTAGTGGCTAGTCACTATCCACTCACCACTATCCAGGGTGAAGGTCGGGATGAGAGGCGGGGACACTTTGGTTTTCAATGGACTGGCCTAAAACCGAGACGGTAACCCCACCGCATGAAGCAATAAGGTAGGATTCATTCCAGTAGATTACCCTTGCCTCAATGAGAACTGCTTACCAGTACCGTTTGCGACCTACGCCCAGCCAGATTGCTTTGATGAGCGAGTGGCTAGACTTGTTACGAAAGCAGTATAACTATCGCTTGGCAGAGCGCTTTGCGTGGTGGGAACACAATCGCTGTGATAGCAATGCTTGTCCCCTAGTCTGTCATTTGCCCCAGCTGAAAGACAAGCCCGATTTCTACTCCCAAAAACGGGACTTGGTGAAGACGAAAGCCCTGTTTCCGCAGTACAGAGCCATCCATTCGCAAGTCCTGCAAAACTGCATAGAGCGAGTGCACAAAGCATTCGACCGGTGGCTGAAGGGGGACGGTAACGGCAAGCGGGCAGGGAAACCCAGATTCAAGGGAGTTGGGCGGTATCGCTCCTTCACTTTCCCCCGGATGAAACAAGACTGCATTTGCGGGCAGTTTATCCATCTGCCCAAAATCGGTGCTGTTCGCATAATTCAGCACCGTCCTTAGCATGAGTGTGGGAGTATGTCACGCTGAAGAAATCTACAGGGATCCAGTTGGGGACATGTCGAATCCTGCTGCTGTCCAGGACTTGTCTGCCAGCCTGAAGATCGGCCAGGTGGCTCTAGCAGCCGGCTTGCCTGTACGCACGGTGCGCTACTACGAATCGATAGGCCTGCTGAAGCCAACGGTGGAACGGGCGGAGTCCAGCTATCGGCTGTTCGACCCTTCGGTTTTGGTTCGTCTGGCCTTTATCCGCCGCTGCCAGAGCCTGGGCCTGAGCTTAGAAGAAATCCGCCAAATCCTGGATGTCCACGACCGAGGGGAGCAGCCTTGTCCAGAAATTCGCCAGCATCTGCAAGGCAAGCTGCAGGAGATTGAACAGCGAATTGCCGATCTGCAAGCGCTGAAAAGCCAAATTCAAGGTCTCCTCTCCGATTGGCAGATCCCCCCTGCGGCTGCTGATGAAAAAGAGGTGATCTGCCCGATTTTGCAAAAACCAGGGGCCGGTGGTGGCAAGAGCGACAGCCGTTACTCCACTGTTACCGACTTAGCCAAGTTGCGCGGCTGATCCACATCGGCTCCGCGGCGCAAAGCCATGGCGTAGGCGAACAACTGCAGGGGGATCACGTTCAGAACCGCCGACAACAGGGGTGTCGTGCTGGGCACCTCGATGATGTGGTCGGCTTTCTCCCGCACCTGGGTGTCTTCGGGGTTGATGAGGGCGATCACCCGTCCCCCCCGCGCCCGCACCTGTTCGATGTTGGAGAGCATTTTTTCGTAGACGGGATCCCGGGTGGCAATGCACACCACCGGCACCCGCTCGTCGATGAGGGCGATAGGGCCATGCTTCATCTCCCCTGCCGGGTAGCCTTCGGCGTGGATATAGCTCACCTCTTTCATCTTCAAAGCTCCTTCCAGGGCAATCGGGGCGTTAACCCAGCGGCCCAGATAGAGCATGTTGGCAACATGATGGTACTGCTCCGCCAGTTGGTCGTAGAGGGCGGCGTCCTTCAGCATCAGGCTGATCTTGCCCGGCAGCTCAATCAAGGCTTGCAGGTGGGCTTGGATCTGGGCCGGGCTGAGGATCCCTTTGGCCTGGGCCAGTTGCAAGGCCAGCAAGTACCCTGCCACCAACATGCCGGTAAACACTTTGGTGGAAGCCACGGCAATCTCCGGCCCGGCATGGATGTAGAGGACTCCAGCATCCGCCAGGCGGCTGGCCTGGGATCCGATGGCGTTGACAATCGCCAGAGTCGGGATCCCTTGGGTGCGGGCCTCGCTCATGGCTGCCAGCGTATCGACGGTTTCTCCCGACTGGGTTAAGGCCAGCAACAGGTGGTTGGGGCGCAACACCGGCTGGCGGTAGCGAAACTCAGAGGCGTAATCCACCTCTACAGGGGTACGGGCCAAGCTCTCGATGAAGTACTTGAGCACCCAGCAGGCGTGCCAGGCAGTACCACAGGCTACAGCGTGGATGTGCTCAATGTGGGCCAGTTGCGCTTCAGAAAGCGTCAGCCCCTCCAGTGTCACCCGGCCCTGTTCCAGATCCACCCGCCCCCGTAGCGTATCGGTGGTGGTGCGGGGCTGCTCAAAGATCTCCTTTTGCATGAAGTGCTTGTAGCCTCCCTTGGCGGCTGAGACGGGATCCCAGGCCACGGTGATGCTGGATTTGCGCAGCTCCTCGCCGGTAATGCGCAAGTAGCGCACTTGAGACTCCGTGAGAACCGCCATTTCCCCATCCTCCAAGAACACCACCTTGCGGGTATGGCGGACAATGGCAGGCAGATCGGAGGCGACGAAGTTTTCTCCTTCTCCCTCTCCCACCACCACGGCTCCGGCATTGCCCAAACGGGCTGCGATCAGCCGATCCGGCGCCTCCCGATCCAGAGCCACCACGGCGTTTCCCCCCCGCAGTTGCCCCATGACCTGGCCAAAGGCCGCCTCAAAGGAGCCCAGCTCTTCGGTGTAGAGACCCAGCAGTTGGGCGATCACTTCCGTATCGGTTTGGGAGCGGAATGGGATCCCCCGCTCCAGGAGACGCTCCTTTAGCTCCAGGTAGTTTTCCACAATGCCGTTTTGGATCACCACAATGCGCCCGCGCTCGTCGCAGTGGGGGTGAGCATTTTCTTCGGTCACGCCGCCGTGGGTGGCCCAGCGGGTATGTCCGATCCCTACCTTGGCCGTGGGCATGTTGGCCGTCAGCTTCACCAGCAGGTTGTGCAGCTTGCCGGTAGCGCGGACAACTCTCAATCCTTCTTCGGGATCCACTGTGGCAATGCCGGCAGAATCATAGCCCCGATACTCCAAGGTGCGCAGGCCCTCCAACAGGATGGGGGCAGCCCACTGAAAACCCACGTAGCCGACAATGCCACACATTCCTCACACCTCAACCTCAGTCGCATCAGCGTTGCGTAGCAATACAGGCAACACCTTATCCGCAAAGCCTACCCCAGGTTGGGGATCCCTTCAACGGCTTTGGCCGCCGTTGTTACCTCAGCGGGTCATCTCAGGGATCCCAGACTCCCGCTAGAGAGAGGGGAAAGGCAGCCAACTTATGGGGAAGTCTGCGGCTGCCATCCTTGGGATCCAGGGGCAACTCCCTGGGCAAAAGAGACGGGCGCAAAATGGAACTGATAACCTTCGGCCACCGCGGGCTGGATCCCATCTTCCCCAGGGACGCTGGAGACCAAGTTGCTCAGCCCCAATACCAACTCTCGAATGCCGCGGCGAAACTGGGGATCCCCGGTCAGCTCGTCGATGTCGGCGGTGATCTTTTGCATGTTTTGAAAGGTGATGCGGGCGGAATCGAGGGTTTGGCGCAGAGTAGCTAAAGTGCCCGGATCGTTGAGGCTGGCGGCAATCTGCCGCAGATCTTCGGTAGCTTGGGCCACGTTCTCCGCAGCCGCTCGCACCTCGGCCAGGATCTGGCGCACATCGGCCTGGAGTTGTGGATCGGTAACCAGCGGGCGCACCGCGCTCGACATGGCCTGGAGATCGGCGCTCACCTGCTGGATGTTCTCCAGGGCGGCGTTAAGGGAAGTGCGGTTTTGATCCACCAGGGCGGTGAATTGATCGGCAGCCGCTTGAAAACTGCGGGCAGTTCCCCCCACAGCTCCAGCCGCGTCTTGGATGGCCGTGGCAGCGGTCGTGAATTGCAACAAGTCCAGATCTTCGGTGCGCAGGGCAGCTACTCGCTCTTCCACGGTTTCTGAGAGATCGGCCACGCTATTGGCGACGCGGGTGATCCCCTCCAGAGTGGTGTTAAGGGTATCGAAGAGCTCGTCCTCGTTGACCCGTGTGAGCAATCGATCCAGCCTAATCAATAGCTGGCCAAAATCCACTCCAGGGGTTCCCTCCACCACATCTCCATTGCAAACCATTTGGCTGCTGTCGCAGTCTGGCGCCAGGGGGGATCCTGTCAACTGGACGTTCAGTCGGGGCAGGATGTCCATCACCGTTTCCCCCACCAACCCCGTCTGTTTGGTTACAAACAGGGCGTTGCGGGGAATAGCCAAAGGCTGGTCAATGGCCACCTGCACCTCCACTTGATTGGGTTGAGGCGTGATACGCTCCACCCGACCTACGGTTACCCCCCGCAGCCGCACACTGGATCCCTCGGCCAGCCCGGCCACGTTGGTATAGGTGACGGTAAATTGAAAGCCGCGACTGCCGAAGCGCAGGTTGTAGATCCACAAAAACAGGCCGGCAAAGCCCAGCGCCCCCGCCAGGATCAACAGGCCCACTGCCCCTTCTCGCACTGCTCGCGAACGCATCACACCTGCCCCGCCACTTGAATTGGCCCTTCTACGCTACCGCTGAAAAACTGCCGCACAAAGGGGTTATCGCACGTTTCAATCTGCTGCACGGATCCCTCCCACTGCACCCGCCCCTGGGCCAACAACACAATGCGGTCGGTGGCGCGGTAAATGGTGCTGTGCTGGTGGGTCACCACAATGTAGCTCTCACAGGCTTTTTTCACCTGCTGCAGCTCCCGGATGAGATCTTCAATTACCGTGGAGGCAATGGGATCCAAGCCCGCTGTGGGCTCGTCGTACAGCAGCAATTGGGGCTCATCCTGGGGCAGAGAAGGATCCTCCATAATGGCGCGGGCGAAGCTGGCCCGTTTGCGCATCCCCCCCGAGAGTTCTTCTGGCAGGTTGTGCTCTTTGCCCGCCAGCCCCACCGCCTCCAGCTTGGCGGCCACCAATTCCCGAATGCGGGAGCGGGGCAACTGCGAGTGCTCGTAGAGCAAAAACCCCACGTTTTCTTCCACCGTCAGGGAGTCGAAGAGGGCGGCCTGCTGAAACACCATCCCTACTCGCAAAGGGGGAGTTGCATGATGGGCTTGAATCTCCGGGAGCGGGATCCCGCACCAGAGCACTTCTCCAGCGTCTGGCTCCGTTAGGCCGGCGATGATGCGCAGCAGCGTCGATTTCCCGGTGCCCGAAGGCCCCACCAGGCCCAGGGCCTCACCCCGGTACACCTTCAGATCCACGTGGTCAAGCACCACCGTCGAGCCGAAGCGCTTGGAAACTTGGCGCAGCTCCACCAAGGGGGCAGTGCTCTGCACTGCTGGCATGCTCAGAACCTCCGCCCTCGCCAAAGGCTGGAGCCTATTTTCCGCGGCCTGCTGCTCCTTTGGGCTGTCTATGCTGCTTCTGAAGCACTTGACCAATGATTTCAAGCAAAACTGGGGGCTCAGGATGCTTCCCTCCTTGAGTCGGCTTCACTGCTAGTTTAGGAGTCGGCAGGGGCCAAGGCAATGAAGCAGCCCACAGCCCTATCAAGGCAGATCAGGGATCCCTGGCGATAGGCCCAAGCCGTACCTCTCCTCTCCATTCTCTCTGCTCTGGGGCTCAGGGGCGAGGTCTTCCTCAAGGGCAGTCACCCAACCGGAGGGGACGATTTCCATCTCGTCTGTAACCCCTGCTCTTTTCTCTTCCCTCTTCTCTCCGTCAGCCAGCTCCGGCTGTTCATCCTGCTCCGAATTGAGTTTCACGCGCCGCGAGAAGCCCCAGACAAATAAGGGGATCACGGCCACCACCATCCCCCACTCTGGGATCTCGATTTGGGGGAAAAACACCTCCAACAACATGGTGCTCCCCACCAAGGCGATGATGGCAAAAGCGGCGTCTTCCAGGTGAGAGAACTCATCCAACCAACGCAAAAACAGAGAAGCCATGTAGCGCATCAGGGTAATGCCGAGAATGCCGCCGAGGATGATTACCCAAGCCTTGCGGGAGACACCCACCGAAGCAGCGATACTGTCGAAAGAAAAAACCAGATCCGTCAGTTCCACCATCACCAGGGTCTGCCAAAAATTGGCGTGGCGGGTGATGTCCTGTTCTGGGCCTTCTTCCCCGCCCCGAAAGTGCTGCCAGGCTAGCCAGAGCAGATAACAGGCCCCCAAGAATTGGGCGGGCGGATACTCCACCAACCAAACCGCTGCAAAGACAATGGCGATGCGAAAGCCGTAAGCGCCGATGATGCCCCAGCGCAAGGCCCGATTTTGTTGCTGAGGGGTGGGCAGGTGCTTCACCAGAGCCGCCAGGGCAACGGCGTTGTCCGCAGAGAGGGCGGCCTCCAAAAACACCAAAGCCACCACCAAGAAAAGATCTGCCCAGGTGAAGGACTGAGTCATCCCTTGCGCCAGGATCAAGGTTGCCCCCATCGCATCTGTTGCATTTTTGACAAGTGTTGCATCAATTAGCATATTCGCGCGTTTTGTCCGCCCCAGTCAGTCCAACACAGCAGTTAACCAGCGTAGGAACCCTCCCCATCTTCGGATAAAGGTACCCCAGAAAAAGGCATGAACCCAGTTAGGTGACCAGAGGCAACACCCTCAAACTCCCGAAGGATGGGAAAGAGAAAGCCCAAGCCTAAACTATGGCCTGAGTATAGCCTGTTTGGCTCAGGATCTATTTACAATTCTTAACCTTCCGAAATCTGTCGATTCCCTGTTGGATCTCCAGCGGGGCCGCATGAACTCAATCGAGCTGCCAGCCGTTGTCCGCAACGCAGGATCTGGCCTGCCAGAATCGCCGCCCCGAAACCGTTATCGATGTTCAGCACTCCCACCCCCGCCGCGCAAGAGTTGAGCATGGTGAGCAGGGCAGCCAAGCCTTGAAAGCTGGCCCCGTAGCCAATGCTGGTGGGCACAGCGATCACCGGACAATCCGCCAGACCCGCCACCACGCTGGCCAAGGCCCCCTCCATGCCCGCCACCACGATCAGCACGTCTGCTTGCAGGGCCGCCCGGTTGTGCAGCAGCCGATGGATCCCGGCCACCCCCACATCCCAGAGGCGCTTCACCTGAAACCCGGAAAGCTCGAGCGTGAGGGCGGCTTCTTCTGCCACCGGTAAGTCGGCAGTGCCGGCGGAGATCACGCTGACCTGTCCAGGATGGCTGACCACCTGCTGGGACGGGATCCAACACAAGCGGGCCACCTGGGAATACTGCACCTGGGGTAAGCGGCTGCGGATCTCGGCATACACCTGGGCTTCGATGCGGGTGGCCAAGGCCAGGGATCCCCGCTGGTGGAGTTGCTCCAGGATCTGGGCAATCTGATCTGGGGTCTTGCCCGGCCCCCACACGGCTTCGGGAAAGCCCGTGCGCAAGGGACGGTGGTGATCCACATGGGCGAAGTCTCCCACCGGCTCGAAGGGCAGAAAGCGATAGGCTTGCAGGGCTTGCTCTGGGGTGAGCTTCCCTTGGGCCACCGCCCGAAACAGATCCTGCAGCGCTGTCGTGGAAGGGGGGTTCATGGAGGATGAGTTAATCTGCAACACTCGGCTTGGATCTTGCCTGGATTTATTGGGCCAAAGACCCGCGCGGGAAAAACAACACCGGATGCCAACTTTGCCGCAAAATCTCGCCGGTGAGGCTGCGAACCGACCACTCCCAGAAGCTGCCCACGTGGGGGGAGGCAGTGGCGATGGCCGTCATGTCTTCATCGGCGGCGGTGGCCAGGATCTCTTTGAGAGGGGATCCCACCCGCACCAAGGTGCGCAACTGTACGGGTTTCACCTGCTCGCTCAGGGGTTCAAGCACCTGGGCCAGGTCAGCCTCGGCTTTGCGTTGGAGCACCTCCACCGGAGTTCCTTGGTTGCGGCGGGCGCTGGGATCCACCACGTAGAGCAGGGTAAGCGTCTGACACTGGGAAGTACCGGGCAGCAGGTGGCCGAGATGGTTCAGCAACTGCTGACGCGGCTGCTCAAAGTCAAAGGGCACCAAGAGGCAGCGAAACAGGTGGCGGCTGCGCAAGCGCAATTCTTCCAGGGTAAAGGTAGCCAGCAGCTGGGGGCGCATCACCAGTAGGGGGATTTTCAGCTTCGGCAACAGCGCCATGGTGGTGCTGCCGAACAATTTTTCGGCGAGCAGATTGTGGGTGCCCATGCCTGTGATTAACAGATCGCAGCCGTAGGCTTGGATCCCTTTTAAGATCGCCTCTGCCGGCTTGCCCACCTGCACCAGAGCCTTGACTTCCAACCCCGCCGGGATCGGGTTCAGCAGCTTCTGCAACTGGGCCTGCTCCGCCTGGATTTCGGGGGTAATGTCTTCGGGAATGCCGATGTCGTCCTCCTGCCAATCCATGCTGCGGACGAAGGTGACGCGCTCAATGCCGTTGCTGTGCAGATCTTCCAAACACTTGCCAAAACGCTGCAGGCCATCTCGGCGGTCGGTGGCAATTAACACGTTTTTAAACATATCGTTTTGAGCATTGGGAGAGAGGGTAGCCGGCTCAAGAGCAACGCTTTGGCCCGCAGCGATCCTAAGCTAACACCTTGCGGGGTTGTTCCCAAGGCAGCAGCTCCGGATCCCTCTTCGGCATCGGTTGCTCAGCGGTTGGGATCCGCCAGGTTGCGAAACTGGGTGTACTGGCTTTCGAACAGCAGGCGCACGGTACCGGTGGGGCCGTTGCGATGTTTGGCAATGATGACCTCGGCAATGCCGCGATCGCTGGTGTTGGGATCGTAGTATTCCGGGCGATAGATCATCATCACCAGATCGGCATCCTGCTCGATGCTGTTGTGAACTAGCAGACCGTTGGCCACGAAGTTGTGGTGGCGGGGCATTTCGACGTCGTAAACCGGCTGAGGCTCCCCCGGCTCGCTGATGAACACCACCGGATCCCAGATCAGCCCCTCCTGCACCACCACCGCCACCTCTTCCTCCAATTGCAGCTCGTCGAGGGTTTTCCAGCCGTCTGGGGTCAAGAAGGGATGGTTGCCGGTGGCGCGAATGGAAAAGTTGAGGCGGGTTTTCAGAAGACAAGTGGGCTGCCGACCACTGCAAAACACCTTCACAGGCTGTTGGGGCACCAAGCGTCCGCGTCCGTTCAAGCTGAGCAGGCGGGGCAGTTCCGCCACAGCCGGTAGGGCCGCCAGTTGATCCAACCGCCAGATCTTGCCGCGATCCACATCCATCACCTGCGTATCCCCGGCCAGACAGCCCGATTCCCGCAGATCCGCCAGCTGTGGACGTTTGTCGGAGCGCGACTCGACAGCCCGACTGAGCTGAGACAGCACCAGCACCGGCACCATCAGCTCCTTGGCCATGGCCTTGAGGCCACGGGTAATGCGCGACAGCTCCTGCACCCGGTTGTCAGCAGCGGATCCCTGCATCAGTTGTAGGTAGTCGATCAACACCATCCCCAACGTTCCCCCCTGTTCCGCCTGCAAACGCCGCGCTTTGGAGCGAATTTCGGTAACGGTACAGTCGGGGGTATCGTCGATGAACAGGGGCAATTGCGACAAAAAACCAATGGCTTGGCCCAGGCGCTGCCACTCGTGTTCGCTAATGCGCCCAGAACGCAGACGGCTGCTGTCGATGCGGGCTTCGCTGGCCAAAAGCCGCTGCACCAGTTGCTCCCGAGACATTTCCAGGCTAAAGATAGCGACCGGCTGCTTGGTGTAGGCAGCCACATTTTGGGCAATGTTGAGGGCCAGGCTGGTTTTCCCCATCGAAGGCCGACCGGCCAGGATCAACAAATCGGATCGCTGCAAGCCCTGGGTCAGGTTATCCAGGTCGATGAATTTGGTCGGGATCCCAGGGAGCTGAGCCCCACTCTGGAACTTCTCTTCCAAGTCCGAGAAGATATTGACCAAAACCTCGGAGGCCGGGATGAGGCTACGCTGCACCCGCTCTTGGGTGAGTCGAAACACCTCCTGCTCGGCTTGATCCATCACCTGAGACAGGGGCTGACTGGTATCGTAGGCCAAACGAGCCAGGGTGTTGCTCACCTGGATCAATTGGCGGCGCATGTATTTATCCATCACCAGGCGAGCATACTGGTCGATGTTGACGCTGCTGACGGTTTGCTCCAGCAGACGACGGATCGCCCCTGTTCCTCCCACCCGCTCCAGAAGGTGATGATCTGCCAACCAGGCAGACACAGTCATCAAGTCGGTGGGTTGGCCTTGGCTGTGCAGTTGGAGGGCAGCCCGGTAAATCTCTTGGTGGGCAGAGATGTAGAACATCTCTGGTCGCAGAAACTCCGCGACCCGCACCAACGCATCCGGATCGAGGAGAATGCCCCCCAGGATTTCCTCCTCGGCTTCAATGTTTTGAGGAGGAAGCCGATCCCCACCCGTTAAGTCGTAATCGCTGATCACCGCAAGCCAGGATAGGAAAATCAACCCAGCCCTAGGGCAACCGGCCTCTCAGCCAAGCAGGCCCACTCAGCAGGTAGGCCAAGCTACAGGCTGAGCATACCCGCTTGTTGCCTAAGGCAAAAACCCTACTCACCCCGGGATCCCTCACGGGAACTCAGGGATCCTCGAAGGTGAGTCCTCATTCGGGAGTAACCTGAATGCGCAGCGTAGCGGTAACTTCGGGGTGTAGCTTCACCTGCACGGGATAAACCCCGGTTTTTTTGATTTCCTCGTTGAGGAGAATGTTGCGGCGGTCGATATCCAGGCCGCTGGTAGCCAGCACCACCTCGGCAATATCGCTGGTGGTAACCTGCCCGAATAGGAGATCGTGTTCTCCCACTTTCTTACGGATGACGAAGCGACCAATGGTCTCCAGAGCGGTCTTGTAGTTTTCCGCCCGTTGTTTTTCTGCCAGTTTACGAGCCGCTTCCTGCTCCAGACGCATCTGCTGCTCTTTCAATATGCCAGGGGTAACCCGCACCGCCATCTGCCGTGGGAAGAGGTAGTTGCGAGCATAGCCGGGCTTGACGTTGACAATCTCTCCGGGCTTGCCCAGCCCTGGGATCGCCTGGCGCAGCACAACCTGCATGTTACGTTTCGACATTGGGAAGACACTTCTTTTCTCGACAGCCCTCCATTCTAGAGGCTCAGCAGGTTCATCGTCAGCCCAGAGTGCCATAGCCACCAGCCCGTCGGCATAGGGGATCCCTTCTCAGCTAGAAATCGCAGGAGCCCCGCACTGTACCCGTAGGGTCAGTGCCGGAAGGAATGCGCTTTGATGAAGTACAATGAACTTATGAGCCAAGTCCTGACCATATCCTGTAAGCTCAAGGCGTTCCCGTCACAAGCCGCCAAATTGGACGCGACGATGGATGTCTTTGTGCAGGCATTGAACTGGGTCAACCAGAACACGCCGGAGAAGATCGTCAACGCGGTTAAACTGCAATCCCTTTGCTACTACGAGATTCGAGCCCGGTTCGGCTTGTCCAGTAACTTGGCTCAACAGGTGTGCAGACGGGTGGCGGGCGCTCGCAAAGTGGCGAGACAGCGCAACCGTCCGGTTAAAGAGTTCAAGCGTAGGTTCGTTACCTACGATGCACGTATCTTTTCATTCCGCGAGAAAGACTGGACGGTGTCGCTGACCACGGTGGAAGGGCGAGAGCGCTTTGAACTAGCCATTGGCAACTACCAGCGTGGGATGCTGGCTGGCTCTAACCCCAAATCGGCCACCCTAGTCCAGCGGAAGGACGGCTCCTACTCCATCCAGATTTGCGTAGAGAAAAACCCGCCCAAGCAACAAGATACCGACAGGGTGATCGGGGTGGACTTGGGCAGGACGGATATCGCCCATACGTCAGAGGGGGACAACTGGAATGGACAGCAGTTGAACCGAATCCGAGACCACTACTCCAAGCTGAGGGCGGTACTCCAACACAAAGCCAGTAAGGGCACCCGCAGTTCGCGGCGCAGATGCAGAGAACTGTTGCAACGGCTGTCTGGCAAGGAGAGACGCTTTCAAGCGTGGGTCAATCATCGCATCTCCAAAGCTATTGTCTCTAGGGCAAAGGCTACCAACAGCGCTATTGCTCTGGAAGACCTGACAGGGATCCGGGAAAGGGTCAATCAACAGCCACGCAGCAAAGCCGAACGGCGCAGGGCCAACAGTTGGGCGTTCTACCAACTACGTCAGTTTCTGGAATACAAGGCGAGGGCTGCAGGGGTTTCTCTGATTCTTGTTCCGCCTGCTTACACGTCGCAGACCTGCCACCGGTGTTTGCACATCCATCCCGATCCTACGCAGTCCTACCGCAGTGGAAAGAAGTTCAAGTGTGGGCACTGTGGATGGGAAGGGGATGCGGATTTGAATGGTGCGAATGTGATTGCGCTCTTGGGGGCTGTCGTAAACCAGCCTAGAGGTCCGGGCTTGTTTTGTTCTCTGGTAGAGCAGAGCAGGCTCAGGGCTACTGAAAGCCCGCCCCGTACTGCGAAGCAGTCAGGGCCGGGTAGTTTACGCCGTCCTCTGGGATGAGGTGAAAGACAAGCTGAAGATGAGTGGGCTCTCCCTTTCGGGGGGACAGCAGCAGCGTCTTTGCATTGCCCGCACCTTGGCCATCCAGCCGGAGGTTATCCTGATGGATGAGCCTTGTGCCTCGTTGGATCCCATCTCCACGTTGCGCATTGAGGAGTTGCTCAAGGAACTGGGCCGTCGCTACACGATCATTATCGTTACCCACAACATGCAGCAGGCAGCGCGGGTCTCCGACTTTACCGCCTTCTTCAACACTGAAGTTGACGAAGAGGGGGTTCGCTACGGACGGATGGTGGAGTTTAACCGTACCGAGAAAATCTTCAACGCTCCCGCCCACCGGGAAACGGAAGAGTACGTGAGCGGACGGTTCGGCTAATCTGCTGTTGGCGATCCCTCAATTCTGGTCAGTTGGGATCCCGCTCGCCTATTCTAATGGGCGGGAAGATCTATGCAAGGTGAGGCACCGGCGAGATGGCCAAGCGGGTGCGTCTGGATAGCTGGTTGGTGGAGCGCGGATATTTTTCCTCACGCCAGCAAGCGCAACGCTCCATTTTGGCAGGAGAAGTCTTTCTAAATGGGGTGCGGGCGGAAAAGCCTGGAACCTGGGTGAGCGGGGATCCAGCGGTGCAAGTCCAGTCTGGGCCTGCTTTTGTCTCACGGGGGGGAGAAAAGCTACAGGGGGCGCTGCAAACTTTTCCTGTTCAGGTGCAGGGTCGTATTTGTTTGGATGCGGGCATTTCCACAGGAGGTTTCACAGACTGCTTGTTGAAACGGGGAGCCCAGCGGGTCTACGGAGTGGATGTGGGCTATGGGCAACTGGCCTGGTCTCTGCGAACCGACCCACGGGTCATCCTCAAGGAACGAACCAATCTGCGCTACCTGCAGCCTGTCGATCTCTACGGAACGGAGGTGCCTACTCCAAGCTGGCCAGATCTGGCAGTGGTGGATCTCTCTTTTATTTCCCTAACCAAGGTGTTGGATCCTCTCTGGAACCTGTTGCGCCCGCCGCGGGAAGCTTTGTTGCTGGTGAAGCCCCAGTTTGAGGCGGGCCGAGACCAGGTGGGTAAAAAGGGGGTGGTACGGGATCCGGCTGTCCATGCCCGCGTGCTGGAGACGGTGATGCGCTCGGCCGTGGCCCAGGGCTGGCAGGTGCAAGGCTACACGTGGTCGCCCATCACTGGCCCTGCCGGCAATATCGAGTATTGGCTCTGGCTGGCCGAAGGAGAAGGGATCCCTCTCCCCAGCGGCAGTGCGCTACAACAGATGAGCGAGCAGGCAAGAGCGACCCTACACGGGTAGCTTGTCGATTTTGTCAATAGGTTGATGTGCTGGGTTGGGGGAGATGAGCCAAAAAATTGAAGAATTATTTCAGGAAGGGATTCGGCGCTATGAATCCGGGGAAGCGGCCAAGACGTTAATTCCCTCTTTTGAGTCAATCTGTAAGGGATCCCCAAAGGCGGCGGCGGCTTGGACGTGCTTGTCCTGGCTCTACCTTCTGGAGGGGCAGGCGGAAAAAGCTCTGAAGGCCGCCCAGACTGCTGTGAAGTTGGATCCGGTGGATGCCCAGCCCCGTGTGAATCTGACCCTAGCCATGCTGGAGCTGAAAAAAACGGGGGTACGTCAGCAGGTGGAGGCCATTAAGCAAATCTTGGCACGGGATCCCGAGCAGATTGAGGGCGTCAAATCCAACCTGAAGGAGGGAGGGAACCGCCGTCCTGCTTGGCCCCACTTGAGCAAGATTTACAACTGGCTTTTTGAAGAAGATTAAGTGACCCTATTCCTTGTTTTGCAACAAGACTTTAGGAAAATCTAGAGCTTTTTATTTTAATCTACAACTCTTAGCGATGTTCTCATGGAGTTGGTGCTAAACTTCTTGTACCCAATAGCAATATGGGATCCATTTATCGATAGGGGTTAGCTCTCGTCGCTTCTCTTCCCCGGCCTCAGTTGATTGATGAGATTGAACTCCGGGCTGGCGCGAGATGCTTAGCTCGGCGGTGGCTGCACTTCAATTGCAGTGGTGTTGCACTGCCGCCGCTTCCATAGCCACTGAATCGAGTCCCGTTTTCCAACCTCACTTTTTTGACCCCTTTGACTGCAGATGGGAGGAACTTTAAGATGAACCGTCAGACCGTTTGGGTTAAGAGCGATACCCGAAACCACCAAGGCTATTTCATTCCCCAGTGTGAGTATACTTTGGTCGAGGCCGACCAAAACGGCTGGGCGCTGATCTGTGCGGACAATGCCCGCTGCTATTATGTGGATCCCGAACAACTCTGGTTTGAGGCGGGATGAGAACTGTTGCTGCCTATTCAGGGCTGCTTGACTTCGAGGGAGTTCTGTAGAAACGCGGGCTCCCCATCATACATTCTCCCCATGCCGTTGGGCAGGGTTTTTTTCATGGGATGAGGATTGGCCCGTCATGCCTGTACACAGAACGGGCTTTAGGCTGGTACCTTGGGGCTTCTTCGACCGCAACCCGACAATCAATCTAGCGGAGCCGGCCCGATACTCGACTGGAATCTGGTTCAAGTTCAACTTTCAATACAACTTTCAATACAGAGGGTCTGGTCTGTCCCAGGCCCTTTTTGACTGCCACTTAGGGAGATTCCCAGGGTTAACCCCGCTCTCGCATGGCTTCGGCCAGCAGCCGGGCCACTTCTGGTCGAGAAAACTCCGGCGGGGGCACTTCACCGCGGCGCAGCATTTCCCGCACCTTGGTACCTGAGAGGTGAATGCGCTGGTGAGGCTGGCTGGGGCTGGTCTTGGCCGTGGCCATGGTGCCGGTGACGGTGCAATAGAAAGCATGTTCAAACTTCAAGGGAATGATGCCCAGCTCCCCCGGCTGGAACTCATCGAAAATGTGTTGGGCATCGTAGGTACCGTAGTAGTTCCCCACCCCGGCGTGATCCCGCCCCACAATGAAATGGGTACAGCCATAGTTTTTGCGAATGAGAGCATGGAAAATAGCCTCGCGGGGGCCGGCGTAGCGCATCGACGCAGGGTTGATGGCCAAGATCACCCGCTCCTTGGGGTAGTACTTTTCGATCAACACCTCGTAGCAGCGCATACGCACATCGGCGGGAATGTCGTCGCTTTTGGTAGCCCCCACCAGCGGGTGCAAAAATAGCCCGTCCACAATCTCCAAGGCACATTTTTGGATGTATTCATGGGCGCGGTGGATGGGGTTGCGGGTTTGGAAGCCTACGATGGTTCTCCAGCCTCTTTCCCGAAACAGTTGCCGCGATTGGGCCGGGTCAATCTGGTAGGCCGGAAAAAGAGGGTGGGGATCCCGCTGCAGGAGGGTGACGGGGCCGGCCAAATAGACGGATCCCTGCTCGTAGAGCACCTTTACCCCTGGATGCTGCTCATCGGTGGTGCGATAAACTTGCAGGGCTTCGTATGTTTTATCGTAGGTGAACTTCTCGGTCAGCTCCAGTAAGCCCAGGATCTTGCCCGCGGAGCTGGCCAAGGCGATCATTTGCCCCTCTTTCAGACCCGCTGCCACTTCCGAGGAGACCGGCAGGGTGACCGGCAGCGACCAAGCCAAGCCATTGGCCAGGTGCATCGTTTCCAGGACGGCCTGATAGTCTTCCCGCCCCATAAACCCCGTCAGTGGGCTGAAGCCGCCGATAGCGATCATCTCCAGATCCGATTGGGCCCGCTCGTCGAGATAGAGGATGGGGCAATGTTCGGCTTTGGAACGCAGCTCCTGCGCCTGCTCAGGCGGGGCAATGCGGTTGATCAGGGTGCCCCCGTGGGGCGGAATGGCATCACCAGCAGGGAGAGTCGATGGAGATTGGCTCATGAGAAGGGCACTGAGAACAAAGGTTATCCAATCCAATATCCAGCTATCGAATCCCGGATCTCCAGGAAGCAGGGAAAAAAGCACAGGTCGGGCTGAAAGCAGGCGGGAGCAGAACAGATGGAGACCCCATCCAGGCTCATACCCTTAGGGATCCCTTCCATCCCGGTCAATCCAACAAATAGGGGGGCATGCTTTCATCGGTGGCCGATACGTTGTCGAAGATGGGCCGATTCATGATCTTCTTTTGCGCGTGCAGAGGTGAGGATTGGGGTTTGGGCTGAATGGGGGCTTGTCCTCTGGGGTTCTGTAACTCCTGGATGGTTTTAGCCCGCTCGTCTGCGACCGCTTGCAACTGCGCCAGCGCCTTTTGCAATTCGTCCCGATGGGCAGTGACTTGCTGCAATTGAGCTTGCAGGGTAGAGACTTTGTTTTGGTAGTCCTGCAAGAGTTGTTGAGCTTCGGCCAGTTGGCTTTTGAGGGCTGCAATTTCCGGCAATTCTGGGGTTGGTTCTGGGGGAGACTGAGAAGACATCGTTGTCGGCTCCTCACCTGTGGGAGTAGACTCTGCGGAGGTGGGCTCTGAACTGGTTTTAGCACCGGCCTTGCGCCGAATTCCGCCGGAGCGGCGGGAAGTTTCCCCCGACGAAGGAAAGAGGCTACGGTCAGATCCGGTCACAAGAGCACCTCGTGTTCAACCAACTGTAGCAGCCGCTGACACACCGCCGACCCAGGCCGATAGTCCATCACCGTCAAGCCGTAGTCAAAGGCGATGCGCAAATCGCTGCTATCTGGAATGGTAACGGGTGAAAGCACATCCGCAAAAATCTGTTGCGCTTGCACGTACAATTGCCCGGTATGGGATCCCGACCAAATGCCCCCCGGCAGATAGCGGTCGTCCAGCATTGTCAAAATGGCGCGGGCTTGGCTTAGCTGGCCTTTCAGGGCCTCAATGTAGCGCAAGGTTACTTCCGCGCAGGAGAAATCGGCGCGGTTGAGCCGTGTCGGGATCAACACCCGCTGGGCCACCCGCAGGGCATTGGCGGTGAGGGCATTCAGTTCTCCCGGCGTATCGAGAAAGATGAAGTCGTAGTCCGGCAGCAAGGGATCCAGTTGGCGCTGCAACAGATTCTGCCCCATCTCTCCGGCAGCAGCCAGTTGGGCCGCCACTTCCGCCATGGTGCTGTGGGAGGGCGCCACATCTACCCCCTTGTCGGTGCAGTAGATCACCTCTTCCAGAGGACGTTGGTGTTGCGGGTGTAAGCTGGCCCAAACCGTTTCCGGTGCCGCCAGGGATCCGGCCCCTTCCAGGTAAAGGTTGCTGGCGGTGGCCTGGGACGTGAGATCGATGAGCAAAACTCGGTATCCCCGCTGGGCCGTCAACTGAGCCGCGTGGACGCAGAGGGTGGACTTGCCGGTGCCCCCTTTGTTGTTGGTAAAGGCCAGGATGCGCGCCATCAGCTCCCCCCGTTTTGCCAACTTGTTCCCCTTTCCGAGCAGCCCGGCCAGATCTGACAGGACAGTCGTTGAGGTGGCCCCGCAGCAGTCTATGCTATTGGGTGTAGCCTGGTGGAGGACAACCATGCGCGATGTACTGGCGATCATCTTGGGAGGTGGGCGTGGCACCCGACTTTATCCCCTGACCAAGCGCCGCGCCAAACCCGCTGTGCCCCTGGCCGGCAAATACCGCCTCATCGACATCCCGGTCAGCAACTGCATCAACTCCGACATCGAAAAAATCTACGTCCTCACCCAGTTCAACTCTGCCTCTCTAAACCGCCACATCGTCAACACCTACCGCTTGTCTCCCTTTACAGGCGGCTTTGTGGACGTTTTGGCGGCCCAACAAACCCCTGACAATCCCGATTGGTTCCAAGGCACCGCCGATGCTGTCCGCCAATACCTCTGGCTGATGGACTCCTGGAAGCCGCGGGACTTCCTCATCCTATCTGGGGATCACCTCTACCGCATGGACTACCGCCCCTTCATCCACCATCACCGGCAGGTGGGAGCCGATGTGACGCTGGCGGTGCTCCCCTGTGAAGAAAAAGTGGCCTCGGGTTTTGGCTTGCTCAAGCTTGGCGAGAACGGTCGCATTGTGGATTTCAAGGAAAAGCCAACAGGAGATCTGCTGAAAGCCTGCCAGGTGGACACCCAAGCCCTCGGCCTCAGCCCGGAAGAAGCCAAAGCCAAGCCCTACATCGCCTCCATGGGCATCTATGTATTCAAGCGAGAAGCTCTGATCGAGATGCTCAAAGTCAAGGAGCACACCGACTTTGGCAAAGAGGTGCTGCCGGCAGCCATCGGCAAGTACCATCTGCAAGCCTACCTCTTCAAGGGTTACTGGGAAGACATCGGCACCATCGAGGCTTTTTACCGGGCCAACCTGGCACTGGTGCAGCAGCCCAACCCGCCCTTCAGCTTCTTCGACAGCGAAATGCCCATCTACACCCGCCCGCGCTTTTTGCCCCCCAACAAAATCCTCGACTCCCAGATTGTCAACTCCATGATCGCCGATGGTTGCATCATCAAAAACGCCCAAATTCGCAACTCCATCATCGGCATTCGCAGCCGCTTGGAGGCCAACACCATCATCGAAAACACCCTGGTAATGGGAGCCGATTACTACGAGTCGGCAGAAGAGCGACAGGCCAGGCTGGAGGAAGGGATCCCACCGGTGGGCATCGGGGCCAACTCTCACATTGTCAACGCCATCGTGGATAAGAATGCCCGCATTGGGCGCAATGTCCGCATCCTCAACAAGGATCACGTCACCGAAGCGCAGCGGGAAGAGGAAGGGATCTGGATCAGCAACGGCATCGTCACCATCATCAAAGACTCGGTGATCCCGGACAACACCATCATTTGAGGGGGAAACAGGCCGGCCCTGGCCGAGAAGGGGGCAGGATGGGGCTGACAGGCCCTTGCGCAGAAACGGCGAGGCTTTTTCTGTTAAGATGGATACCGAGAGCTTCAAAACAAAAGACTGTGAGATCGCTGGAGTGTGTTTAGTAGAACTTCGCCCATTGCCGCTTTGGAAGTTTACGATCCGCAATTGATCTGCCGCTATTACCGCTGGCGCCTGCCCCAAGTGATCGGTCGGGCGCTGGCCATTCTCTGGCCTTTCTTGTGGTTTGTCCTCTGTTTGCGCTGGGATCAACTGTGGGGACACACTGATCGCAATGTGGGACGGCGCTCGGTGCAGTTGCGAAAGCTGCTCACCGACCTGGGGCCAACGTTCATCAAGGTGGGGCAGGCCCTCTCCACCCGCCCCGATCTGGTGCGCAAAGACTACCTAGAAGAACTCACCCAACTGCAAGATCAACTGCCGCCATTTCCTTCCGAGCAAGCATTTGCCCGCATCGAATCCGAGTTGGGCCGTCCGATTGCCGAGATCTTTGCCCAGATCTCTCCAGAGCCGGTGGCTGCTGCCAGTTTGGGCCAGGTTTACAAAGCGCAGTTGCACAGCGGCGAATGGGTGGCGGTGAAGGTGCAGCGACCCCATCTGCAAGAGCAGTTGAGCCTGGATCTGTACCTGATTCGCTGGGCCTCGACATGGCTGGGCCCCTGGCTGCCCTTAAACCTGGGCAGTACTTTGACGGCGGTGGTCGATGAGTTTGGCCGCAAGCTTTTTGAAGAGATCGACTACCTGCACGAAGGGCGAAACTGCGAGCGCTTCGCCGAATACTTCCGCGACGATCCGGATGTGTACGTGCCGCGCATCTTCTGGGCCTACAGCACCCGCCGGGTTCTGACCCTGGAGTGGATCGACGGCATCAAGCTGACGGATGTGGAGCGCATTCGAGCAGCCAACCTGGAAGTGAAACAATTGGTGCGCATCGGGGTGGTTGCTGCCCTCAAGCAATTGCTGGAATACGGCTTTTTCCACGCGGATCCCCATCCGGGCAACCTGTTCGCCCTGGCCGATGGTCGCTTGGCCTACATCGATTTCGGCATGATGGATCAGCTCACCGAGGAAATGAAGGAGTACTTGGTGGATGCTCTGGTTCACCTGGTGGATCGCGACTACAACGCCCTGATCGATGACTTTATTCATCTGGGCTTTTTGCAGTCGGATGTCGGCCGCCAAGAGCTGATCCCCGCCTTGGAAAAGGTGCTGGCAAACGTGCTGACCCAAGAGGTGGTCAACTTTAACTTCAAAACGGCCACAGATCAGTTCTCCGACTTGATGTACCGCTACCCCTTTCAGGTGCCCTCCCACTTTGCTCTGGTGATCCGCTCTTTGGTGACCCAAGAGGGAGTCGCCCTCAGCCTCTATCCCCAGTTCCGCATCGTCGGCGTGGCCTATCCCTATGTGGCCAAGCGCCTGCTGACGGATGAATCCCCCCGTATTCGCCAACGGCTGCTGCAAGTGTTGATTAAAGACGGCAAGTTCCGCTGGAACCGCCTGGAGAACCTGATTCAAATTGCCCGCAGCGATGGCGGGCTGGATTGGATCCCCACCGCCCAAACGGGTTTGCGCTACCTGATGTCGGAAGAGGCCCGCGATCTGCGTCGCCAGTTGGTGCTTTCCCTCACAGAAGATGATCGCCTTCACTTTGAGGAGCTGCAGCGCCTGTGGCAGTTGCTCAGCCCTGAACTTTCCCCGGCCTACCTCTGGCAGGCGACGCTGAGATCCCTACCCTCGACCGGCGATCTGCAACACACGCTTGCCGAGTTCAGGGATCAGGTGCAAGCCCATCTGGAACATCTCAGCCGCTGGCGGCTACCTCAACCTTGGTCGGATTTGCTGGCAGGAGTGGGACAGGAAAGGTAGAACGGAAGAAGATGACTCAAGTTTATTGTTATTGAGCTGGACAAAAGCGTGGCAGATCAGAAAGGTGACTTCATTGCGGGTGTAGTGACTGGCGCCCTGTTGGGAGGGATCATCGGCGGGGTGATCGGGTTTGTGCTTGCCCCTCGACTCAGCAAGGGATCCGCCGAAGGCCAACGCCGGGATCCAGATCGCCTCAACGGCACCTCCGCAACCCCTGAACGACCGCGCCTCAGTGCTTCAGGTGAGCCCGCCATGTCCAGCGACTGGAAGAAGTGGGAAAATGAGGCAGAACGAATTGCCCAAGCCCGCCGCACTCTAGAGGCCAAGATTGCCGAGTTAAACGAGGCGATCCAGGCCACCCGGGCTCAGTTGCTTGTCAAGGAAGTGCCTGCCCCTGCTGCTGAGGAAAACTCTTGAGCTTGAGCGGGAAGAAGGAACCTCAGGGGTCTCCCGCCCATGTCAAACTAGAGGCGGCAATGGCTTTCTGCCTTGCATCTTTGGATGGGTTGCCATCGGATGTGAGGTTTGCCTCTGCTGACGGCGTTTGGTCTGTCTGACTGATCTGTGTTTTGTTCATTCCCTTCTCTGAACCGCTATGATGCTTAGCCACTTGTTGTCTCCTCTCGCCTGGATGGACGGCCTCTCTCTGGGGTTGGTCTACGGCACTGCCGCGTCTTTGCTGTTCCGCTCCCTTTACCAGTTCATCGTCATTTACAATGCTCTGCTGATCGTGCGGATCTTGCTGAGCTGGTTCCCGCAACTGAACTGGTCTAACCCCATCCTGTCGGTGCTCAGCCAACTCACCGATCCCTATCTCAACCTGTTCCGCGGCATCATCCCCCCCATTGGCGGCTTGGACTTTTCCCCCTGGCTGGCCTTCATTTTGCTCAGCTTTGCCATGCAGGTGGTGGGCCAGTTTGCCTAGCTGCTGTAGCACTGGATTCCTCCTGAGGGGCTCGGATCCCCTTAAGATTGGGAGTCACTTTTTCGTTGCCCGCCATGCAGATCCCCGGCGTTGCCCACTACTGGCTGCTGAATGCTCAGGTTCCCCTGTCGGTACTGAAGGAGGCGGTGCCAGGAGCTGTTCCCAACCGCGATAACCTGGTGTTGCTGGATCTGGAAATCGAAGGGGGGCAGATCCGCCAAATCCGGCTGGCAACAGGGATCCCGCCCCAGGGGATCCCCAGCGTGGATCTAAGGCGGGGCCAAGTGTGGCCCTGCTTTGTGGACATCCATACCCACCTGGATAAGGGACATGTGTGGCCGCGCACCCCCAATCCCGATGGTACCTTTGCCGGGGCGAGGCAGGCCGGCCAGGAAGATTGGGCGAAGATGGAGCAAGCTTATGGCAGGGATCCAGAGCGGTTTCGGGAGGATCTCTACCGTCGCTTCAGCTTCGGTTTGCGCTGCAGCTATGCCCATGGATCCCAGGCGGTGCGCACCCATCTGGCCTGTGAGAACCCTCAAGTTATGGGGGCCAACTGGGAGGTGTTTGTTCAGCTGCGCCGAGAGTGGGCGGGCAAGCTGGAACTCCAGGCGGTCACGCTTCTGAGCTTGGATACCTTTCTCACCCCTGCAGGGGAAAAGCTGGCGGACAAGGTGGCGGAAGTGGGCGGGATCCTGGGTGGAGTGGCGGCGATGGGGCCGGAACTGGATCGGCAATTGGATCGGGTGTTTGCCCTGGCCAAGGAGCGGGGCTTGGCTCTGGACTTTCATACGGATGAGACGGATGATCCGGGATCCCTCACATTGAGACACGTAGCAGCGGCGGCCTTGCGCAACGATTTTCCCCATCAGGTGGTGTGTGGCCATTGCTGTAGCCTGGCCGTGCAACCGCCGGAGGTGGCCCACAAGACTATGGCCTTGGTCAGAGAGGCGGGAATTGCCGTGGTCAGCCTGCCCATGTGTAACCTATATTTGCAAGCCCGTAACCCCGGCCATACCCCCCGCTGGCGGGGAGTGACGCTGTTGCATGAGCTGAAGGCTTTGGGCGTGCCGGTGATGATAGCCAGCGATAATTGCCGGGATCCCTTTTATGGCTTTGGGGATCACGACGGCCTGGAGGTGTTCCGGGAGGCCACCCGCATTTTGCACCTGGATACCCCCTATGGGGATTGGCCACAGGCGATTACCACCACCCCTGCCCGCATCATGGGCTTGACCGAGCGAGGGCAAATTGGGGTGGGGCTGCCGGCAGATCTGGTGCTGTTCAAAGGACGTGGCTTTGACGAGCTGCTCTCGCGACCCCAACATGACCGGGTGGTGTTGCGTCAGGGGCAGGCCATCGACACCACTTTGCCGGACTACAGCGAACTGGACGACTTGATGGAGAAGGTGGGGACAGCGCTCAGCTCCGAGAAGTAGAGCGGGGTCACAGTCGTTTTAAGTTAGATTAAGACACTTCCCAATTGCTCCTCTCTCCCTTTGCCTGGAGGTGGTGGTTGTGGCAGCGGCGCGGAACGCTGGGGCGGCACCGTGGAGCATGCCTCTAACCCCCAAAACCCTGAACTTTGCTGAATTTACTGAGCTTTAGGCGGTTTGGCAAAAGTCATTGAGAGGGATATAGTAGACCAAGTTTCCCCCTGATCCTTGAGTCCACCGCAACGGTTGCCGGGAAGTGAAGGGGGAAAGCGCTCGGGGGGTATTCCTCAGGGCTTTGCGGGATACCGCCTTCCTGCTCAGAGATAGGCAGGATGCGATCGCTTCTTTCCTGAACCATGTTCAGGAGAGTTCAGCGTGAATGTATCAGTCAGCGGCAGAAGCAAGGCAGTGGAAGCTGGACTTAACAGCCTGCATTTCGCTTCCACTTCCATTTGGATTCATTCAGACCTAAATCCAGAATCGAGGGCAATGCGAAAGCCTGGCTGCTTTGCAGAGGGTGGAAACTACAGCCAGGCAAGCAAGGATCTACAGCAGTGTCGTAGGCCCACCGGGATTACATCAGGCCGATTTGAGAGAGGATCCCTTGGCCGGTCAGCAACTCGGTCGCAACGCCAATCACAAAGCCCAACATTGCCAAACGGCCATTCCATTTTTCGGCGAAGGTGGTAAAGCCAAACTTAGCTTCTTGGTTTTCCATGGTTCTAGCTCCATCAACGGGTGACATCTTTAATGTGGCTCAGATATTAAAAAGTGTCAAGTTTTATGTCGAGAGCTAACAAGGGATCCCTAGCTGCTTTTCACGGTTGTCCAGAGGGCGTCGATGAGGCGCAGCTCTTCCCCTGACAGCACTTTAAGGTAGGTGAGTTTGGCAAGGGCCTCTTCGTCAGGGTAGATGGCCGGGTTTTGCCGATCTTCTGGGTTGATCATGGGCAGAGCTGCAGCGTTGGGGGTGGCGAAGCGGTTGTGGTTGCTCAGTTGAGCGCCGACTTCAGCATCCAGGATGAAATTGATGAAGCGATTGGCCAGCTCGGGGTTGGGGGCCTGGGCGGGAATGGCCATTACATCCAGCCAAATGTGGGCACCCTCGCGGGGGACAAAATAGCCGATGTTGGGGTTTTCTTCGGCAGCTTGCAGGGCATCGCCGCTGTAGACGATGGCTACATTGGCCGTTCCAGAAACCAGTTGGTTTTTGCCCCCCACGCCCCCAATTAGGCCGGCACTGCGGCGCTTGGTGTCGATCAAAAGCTGCTGGATCTGCTGCAGTTCGGAGCGAACGGTGGTGTTCATATCGAAGCCCAGGTAAACGGCAGCAGCGCCGATCATGGAGCGCATCTCGTCGATCATCACAAAGGGGCCATACTGCTGCTGCGGGTCGAAAATCAATCCCCAAGAGCGTTCAAAGTTTTCGGGCAGGCGGTCTTTGCGGTAGCCAATGCCGGTGGTGCCCCACTGATAGGCGGCGGTGTAGGTGTTTTCTGGATCAAAGGGCAGGCCGACAAATTTTTCGCCCAGGTTGCTTAGGTTGGGGATCAATTCTTTGTTGAGAGGCTGCAGCAGTCCCAGCTCCAACATGTTGGGCACAATGTAGTCGGTGGGAACAACAATGTCGTACTGGCTGGTGCCTCCCCCCCGCAGTTTGGCCACCATGTCTTCGTTGGATTCGTACACGCTGACCAGCACGCGGCTATTGGTGGCTTTTTCAAAGGCGGTGAGGATGTCGGGATCGATGTATTCTGACCAGATGTAGAGATTGAGGGTCTGCCCCTGGGCAGAGGTAACGTGGGGCCAAAACAAAACCAGGACAAGCACACAGCAGAGTAGGGTTGTAGCCGAGGCAATCCACTTTTTCATGAGATTTCTCCGACTGTGAAAAGTTGAAAACATCGTATCTGCTTTCATCCCCCAGCCGGCTACACCCGCGGCTAGGGGGCACGCCTTGGGCAATCGCCAAGCCCCGCAAACTCCGGTTGAGGCTCGGGTACTCACCCTTGTTTCCAAGACAACACCCAAACGGTATCAACGCCTCCGCGAGCGATCCGCCAAAAGCCGCAAAGGCCGATTCTTTCGTCGGATCCCTCGATGCCTTGCGCCACAAGGCTTTCCAGCCCCAAAACCCCCTCGCCACAGCTCTTTTTGCCGACTTTTTTCCGGATCCCTCGCAAATGGGTCTTGCATTCCTTGCCCTGCTTGGGTTTAATAGGGGTGGAGTTCCCCCTTCGGGGGGATCCCTAGAAATTGGAAACAACACCTCATCGCTCCAGGATCCTACCCAGCCGTCCAGTTCCCCCTTCGGGGGGATCCCTAGAAATTGGAAACAACAGAGACAGCGTGTGGATATTGCTCTTCGTTCATGTTCCCCCTTCGGGGGGATCCCTAGAAATTGGAAACTATCTACTACCAGTCGTTGGGATCCGGCCAACCGTCTCGTTCCCCCTTCGGGGGGATCCCTAGAAATTGGAAACATTGTCCTTATAGGAGCAGTCCTTAAGATAGGCAGCCAGCCCGTTCCCCCTTCGGGGGGATCCCTAGAAATTGGAAACCGTCCCCAGGTGATCACCGCGTCTTCCGGAATGTCGCGTTCCCCCTTCGGGGGGATTCCTAGAAATTGGAAACTCCTCATATTCGGTAGCGAACTTTCGAAGAACCCATTTTGTTCCCCCTTCGGGGGGATCCCTAGAAATTGGAAACGGTACCGACACAGTACCATAAAATACTGTTCGGAGTAGCCGTCGCGTTCCCCCTTCGGGGGGATCCCTAGAAATTGGAAACACTTAGGGCCACCTTTACAGGTAACCTCAACAACATGGAATGTTCCCCCTTCGGGGGGATCCCTAGAAATTGGAAACAATACTCACGTCCACCGAAAGTGCGGACTATGAGTTTGTTCCCCCTTCGGGGGGATCCCTAGAAATTGGAAACGACAAACGGAGTTCAACCATCGGAGCATCCTCCAATTGTTCCCCCTTCGGGGGGATCCCTAGAAATTGGAAACGGGGTTCGCTAGATTACCAGCGGATCACCCAACTCCCTGTTCCCCCTTCGGGGGGATCCCTAGAAATTGGAAACGACAAACGGAGTTCAACCATCGGAGCATCCTCCAATTGTTCCCCCTTCGGGCTCCAATTGTTCCCCCTTCGGGGGGATCCCTAGAAATTGGAAACTGTCATTTCTTCCCTCCCATGTACTCACGGAGTGAATTGAAGTTCCCCCTTCGGGGGGATCCCTAGAAATTGGAAACCAGGGGAGGGCAAAATTCCCCTCCTCGAGCGCCTGGAGCAGAGTTCCCCCTTCGGGGGGAGCCCTAGAAATTGGAAACTTGAACGCCTGCGCCTCGGCGTTGCATACGGCGTCCCCAAAGCTGTTCCCCCTTCGGGGGGATCCCTAGAAATTGGAAACAATTCCGCCACCGATCCTGGCTATACTGAGGACACGCTCACCCAAAGTAGGGGTGAGCTTTCACTCGGCAGCGATTCACATGAGTTTTTGGAAGGGCCTGTTCGGGTCAGCAGGAGCTGCTACAACCAAAGAGCCGGCGCAAACAGCTAGGGCCGACCGTCGCCAGGAAACGGTGGTGGTACGAGGGGAGACAATCCTCTTCAGCTTGGATCCCAACTTGGATCTGTACGAGCTAGAGGAGCTCTGCGATGCGGTGGGGTGGTCGCGTCGCCCCATTCAAAAGGTGAGAAAAGCCCTGCAGCACAGCTTTTTGGTGGTGTCGATGTGGCAGCAGCGGGGCAGCTACCGTCGCCTCATCGGCTTTGCCCGGGCAACGTCCGACCACGCTTTCAATGCCACCATTTGGGATGTGGTGGTTCATCCCGATTTCCAGGGTAGGGGTCTGGGCAAGCGGCTGATGGAAAAGGTGATCCACGAGCTGCGCGCCCGAGACATCAGCAACATCACCCTTTTTGCCGATCAGGGAGTGGTCAGCTTTTACGAACGGCTGGGCTTCACCGCCGACCCTGAGGGGATCAAAGGCATGTTCTGGTATCCCCGCTAGCGTATGGCCCCTGTGGTGATTTTGCCCGGTTATCTGGCGGGTGCGTCGGAGTATGAGCCCCTGCGCCAAGAGCTGGAAGCCCGCGGCTATGCGGCACGGGTGGTGCCGTTGCAGGTGCGCAGTTGGTTTCCCACGCTGGGGGGAAGGCCTGTCACTCCCATCCTGTGGGCCCTTCGAGAGACCATCCAAAAGACCTGCGCTGAGTTTGGGGTTGACCGAGTTAACCTGGTGGCCCACTCCGCCGGCGGCTGGATTGCCCGCATCTACCTGGGATCCGTGCCCTATGGGGGACAGGTGTGGCAGGGGCGGGAGCAGGTCGCTGCGCTGATTAGCTTGGGATCCCCCCACACCAGCCGGGAGCGCTGGACGAAGCGCAATTTGGACTTTGTCAACACCCACTATCCGGGGGCCTTTTGGCCCGAGGTCAAATATGTGTGCGTGGCGGGCAGGGTCATCCAGGGGCAGAGGTTGAGTCTGGGATCCCTGTGGCGACAGGAGCATTATCTGGCTTGGCTGGCCTACAACAGCTATTGGCTCACGGCTGGACAGGGGGAATTGTGGGGCGATGGCATTACCCCCATCGAGGCTGCCCACCTGCAGGGGGCTGTTAACCTCACTCTGCCCAACTGCTACCATTCCGGTCGGGGTGGACGGCGCTGGTATGGATCCCCCGAGGTGGTGGAAACTTGGGCTCAGTATCTGGCTTAGGGCCGGGGTTTAGCTGCCAGGCTTGCTTGGGTCGCCGAGGGAAGTCTCGGGCAAAGAAGCGGCCGATTGGCGGCGTTCCTGCTGACGCCGGGCGGCTTTTACCATCTCCTCGACCACAGCCCGCGCCTGCTTCATGCGATCCAAACTGCTGCGATAGAGCTCCAGATCTTTTCTCACCCGCTCTGTTGAAAAGGGCAGCTTGCTCACCACATTCTCCAAAAAGCGGCGGGTGCGTTCTTCTGGTTCTTCGTAAAGGGACTTGGCCACAACTTCATAGGCTGTGTAAAGGCCAACAGCTAAGACCCGGCTGTAGGCGTAGGGCGGCTGAGTCATGCGCTCCAAAATGGCTTTCAACCCACCCACATCTTCCGCCTCTGGCTTGAGACAGAGGAGATCAAGTCTTTGACGGGGATCCCCGCTGCTCATCAACTCCAGCAGATCGCGGGCATTCTTGCGCAACACCTCCGGCTTGAGGTGCAAAGCCTTACAGAGGGCGTTGAAAATGGCTTCTCGCTGCTCAGGGGGGTGATAGGCTTCCATCAGCCCGTCGTAGAGGGTGACCAGCCCCAAGGCAAAAAACGGATCGTAGACGAAGGTGCTGTTGACGGTGGTCAGGTGCAGCTCCACCAACAACTCCTCCACCACCCGGCGATAGACGGCGTTGATCGGGCGAGGGTAGGCGCTGAAAAAGGCCGCTTTGGTGGCGGAGAGGGTGCGAACAGGATTCACAGGCAGATAAAAATGAGCTTGAGGATGGCTTCTCTGTTTTTATTCTCACCTGTGCTGACCCTGAGGGCAAGCTGTGTTGACATCCTCCCCGGCCTGAAGGCCGGAGATTCCTACCACGCTACGCATGGATGGCTCCTTGCGCAGTCGTCTCGGCGGGTTCCTGCTTCCGAC